>CAYTJC010000191.1:0-4186 GCA_964437875.1 uncultured Dysgonomonadaceae bacterium | reverse complement strand
GCAAAGCAATGGGAGATATGACGGGCGGCGCGATGCCAGGCGGTGGTTCAATGCCTGGAGGTAGCTCTATGCCAGGTGGTGGTTCTATGCCAGGCTCTGCTAATAATGATACAAAGCAGCCCCCAACATTAGAAGAACAACTATCTTATGACTCAGAAACAAGTTGGAATTACGAAGTGGGTGGAAGACTTACTTTCTTAGACAAAAAGATGAACGCCAATTTCTCGCTTTTTGCAATGGATGTTGACAACATTCAAATAATACACCTGCTTAAAAATGCAACAGCAGGACGCACAGTATCAAATGCAGGAAAATCAACAAGCAAAGGTGTAGAGTTAAGTTTAGCTTATGCTCCCATAAATTCTCTCTCTCTGTTCTCGGAGTATGGTTTTGTGAGTGCCAAGTTTAAAAACTACAATTCAGGCGATACTGACTACACAAACAATTACATTCCGTTTGCACCGCGCCATACATTAAGTGTTGGAGGAAGCTATAGTCACTCATTTAATAATGGCTCTTTTATAGACAGAGTTACAGCAAGCGCACAATACACTGGTGCTGGCAAAATTTACTGGACAGATGCTAACGATAAAGATGCCCGCCAATCTTTTTATGGTCTCACTAATGCAAGCGTAACCATTGAGAAAGGAAATGTAGCACTAGAACTATGGGCCAAAAATATATTTGACACATCGTACAATGCATTTTACTTTGAAACAAAAGATATAGCAGGAACTTCAAACCCATTAATTCAAAAAGGAACGCCTACAACATTTGGAGCTAAACTGAGATATACAATTAATTATTAGTCATCGCAATACTTATATGAAATAGCCTACAAAGCATTTCATATAATAGAAAAACAATAGTAAACACTGTGTGATTTTATAAAATAGATATCCTGGGAATCCTTTTTCTCAGGATATTTTGTTAATTTCGCACTAAACTAAAATAGAAAAATATGTACAATTGGTTTGAATGTAAAGTTCGTTACGAAAAAATGCTAGAATCTGGAATGCAAAAAATGGTAACAGAGCCATATTTAGTAGATGCATGGTCGTTTACTGAAGCAGAGGCACGCATTACTCAAGAAATAACACCTTATATGTCTGGTGAGTTTTCCATTTCAGATATTAAACGCGTAAAATATGCCGAATCATTTTTTAATGACCACGGAGACAGATATTATAAAATGAGACTATATTTCATCACTTTAGATGAAAAAAGTGGAACTGAGAAAAAGACAGCTGTAAATATGCTTGTCCAAGCATCAACTCTTAAAGAAGCTGTATTGATAATAGAAACTGAGATGGAAAAATCTATGGTAGATTACACTATTGCTACTGCAACAGAAACTGCTATCATGGATGTATATCCTTATAGTGCTGAAGTGAAAGATGAAAAAGAAGAGTCAGCATAATGAAACTTCAAGAAAACTTAAATGAAATAAAGAGCGAATTGCCTACTAGCACAAAATTAGTGGCGGTTTCTAAGTTTCATGGTGTAGATGAAATTTTGAAAGCTTATGAGACTGGACACAAATTTTTTGGAGAAAGTCGTGTTCAAGAGTTGATAGAAAAACAACCAGAATTGCCACAAGATATTGAATGGCATTTTGTAGGCAGACTTCAAAGGAATAAAGTAAAGTTTATTGTTCCTTTCATAGATTGTATTCATAGCGTGGATTCTAAAAGACTATTACACCAAATAGAGAGACAAGCTGCAGCAGTAGATCGTGTAATTCCCTGCTTATTGCAAATACATATTGCAGAAGAAGACACAAAAACTGGATTTACAGAAGCTGAATGTTGGAATCTTTTATCTAAAGGAACATGGAGAGAATGGAAGCATATACAACTGAGCGGAGTAATGGGTATGGCAACTTATACTAAGGATGAAGAAATTGTGAGGAAAGAGTTTTCAAAACTGCATTCCTATTTCAAAAAGATAAAAGAACATTTCTTTGCAGACACGCCACAGTTTCAAGAGATTTCGATGGGGATGTCATCCGACTATAGAATAGCAATAGAAGAAGGAAGTACTTTAATAAGGGTTGGAACCCAAATATTTGGAGAGAGAGAATAGGACTTATTGAAAAAGATTTGTGTATTTTTGTAAAAGAGAGAATATAAAGGAAGAAAGTAATTTACTATCTGAAACATAAAAAACAAATGATTAATTTATCGACAGAGTATGCAGGATTAAAACTTCGTAATCCTTTAATAGCCGCAAGTAGTGGTTTGACAAATTCGTTAAGCAAAATAAAGCAGCTAGAGAAAGCTGGTGTTGGAGCAATAGTGTTGAAATCTCTTTTTGAAGAACAAATAGACAGTCACTCAGAAAAACTTAATCTTACTTCAGATTATCCAGAAGCAAGTGATTATATTAACGCTTATGTAGAGATGAATCATGTTGAGAAATATCTCGATTTGATTCGTCAAGCCAAATCATCGTGCAGTATTCCCATTATTGCTAGCATCAACTGCTACAAAGTGGCGCGTTGGATAGACTTTGCTAAAAGCATCGAAGAAGCTGGAGCAGATGCCTTAGAATTAAACATTTTCTTAATTAATACTGGCCAATTTGGAGATAGATACCTTGAAGAATCTTACATAAAGATTGTACGAGAAGTGAAAAAAGTTATCAGCATACCAATCATTATAAAGATGGCTAGAACAGTAAGCAATCTACCAGGCTTGGTTGAAAAACTGGAAGCAATGGGAGTAAGTGCAGTTGTACTCTTCAATAGATTCTATCAACTAGATATTGATATCAATGCAATGGAAATTACTTCTGGCCCCGTATTTAGTCATCCAGAGGATTTTAGCGAGACTCTCAGATGGACAGCAATTACATCTGGTTATGTTCCTAATTTCAATATCGCTTGCTCTTATGGTGTACATAAATGGGAAGACATTATTAAAGGTCTATTAGCTGGAGCCACAGCAATGCAATTGTGTAGCGTTTTGTATGAAAAAGGATTAGAAGTAGTTCCAGAAATGATAACTTGTCTTGAGGAGTGGATGACTCAAAATAACTACAAAAGAATAGATGAATTTAAAGGTAAACTCAATTATTCAAACATTAAAGACCCTGCTCTATATGAACGAGCACAATTTATGAAATACTTCTCAAATCATAAGTAGTTAATCTTAGTATTTTAAAATTCTTATAAAAGCTATCTTATGAACATACAACAACTTGAATATATTGTGGCTGTTGATAATCATCGCCATTTCTCTAAGGCTGCAGAAGCTTCATTTGTTACTCAGCCTACTCTAAGCATGATGATTCAGAAATTAGAAGATGAATTAGGAGTCAGAATTTTTGATCGAGCCCAATCACCTATTGAGCCAACAGATGTTGGGCGAAAGGTTATAGATCAAGCACGCGTTTGTATAGCACAGATTCATCAAATTAAAGAGATAGTTGACGAAGAAAAAGGAATCATAAAAGGAGTTTTTCATTTAGCTATTATCCCTACTGTATCTCCCTACTTACTGCCGAAGTTAATGCAAACACATCGTGAGCAAAATACAGATATCAGATTAGTAATTAACGAAATGACAACTAATCAAATATTATCAGGTTTAGCAAAAGGTTCTATAGATGGAGGAATACTAGCAACTCCTTTGCACGATGAACGAATGAAAGAGAGACCAGTGTATTACGAGAAGTTTCTGGCCTATATATCTCCCAATGAACGATTCCTCTATTCAAAAACCTCATTAGAAGAATCTGACTTAAATGGAGCTAAGTTATGGTTATTAGATGAGGTGCACTGTTTTAGAACACAAATTCTAAATCTATGCAGTCTTAAAAGCAAAAACCTTGTTAGCTCAGCATTTAGTTACGAGGCTGGGAGTATTGAAACATTAATAAATATAGTTGACCATAATAACGGTATTACTGTTATTCCTGAAATGGCACTATCGCATTTAACAGAGAAGCAAAAGCTTAATGTCCGGTTCTTTAAGAAAAACAAACCAGTAAGAGAAATTAGTTTAATTACAAGAAAAGACTTCTTAAGAGAAAGATTAATTGATATTATTGAAGAAGAAATTAGAATGTCAGTTCCTGCATCCCTACAAGATAAAAATCTTCAAAAACAATTAGTGGAAATTTAAATATACCCTCAATTCCGCAATCAATTTATTTTGTAGTTTGAAATTTATTTCAGTTCTTT
>CAYTJC010000190.1:0-4221 GCA_964437875.1 uncultured Dysgonomonadaceae bacterium | reverse complement strand
TGAAACGTTACACATCGCGAGAAGGGATGGAGAATGCTACCGAAGAAGAGTTGGAAGATTACTTTAAAAAGCACAGCGTGCTGGATATGGTGAAAAACATGCCTGCTGAACAGAAAAAAGCAGTGCGTTGGTTTATAGATTGTGGGGATGATGATTTCTTGTACGAAGGTAATTCTCTTGTGCATATTGAAATGCGAAAGAATGATATCCCTCATGAATACCGTGTGCGAAACGGTGGACACTCTTGGTCTTATTGGCGCGAATCTCTACCTATAGTGTTATCATTTATTTCTGATGCTTTTCATCAGCATTAAGATTAGTTTGTTTGAGTAATTCAATAAAAGAAAAGAGATAATCAGTCAGTAGAGTTGTGTATTAATGTAAATACGAAGTATAAGGATCTACTTCATCTTCTTCTTTCCATTCTCTGGATAGACTACATCCTGTGCACCCCCCACAATGTCCACCTTCTTTTTTCACAAAGAAAAAACGATAGATACCGCGCAGTAGTATTGCAGCTACTGCAACACCAATAATGAAAACGATAATTAGTTGTAGATCCATATCATAAAAACAAATTACTAGATATATTGTTTAAAATAGCATCCCTATTTGATACGTCAAAAATGCAATTACCCAGGCTAGTAAAGTGGTATAAACTATTGTAAAGAGTCCCCATTTCCAAGAGCCAGATTCTTCTTTAATGGCAACAATTGTGGCAATGCATGGGAAGTAAATTAACACAAAGAGCATGAGAGCAATAGCAACAATAGGGGTGAATACTGGCGTTCCATCGCTATATGTTTCATTTTTTATACGAGTTTGGAGCGACTCTTGACTTTGTGCATCTCCAGGATAAAGAACTCCAAGGGTACTCACTACTATCTCTTTGGCTGCCATGCCAGTGATAATACTTACCGATATTTTCCAATCAAAACCCAAGGGGCGCATTACTGGCTCAACAAAATGGCCTATCTTACCTATATAAGAGTTTTCTTGATGTGCAGAAGCGCGCATAACCTCTATGCCTGTAACAATGCTATCTTTTGTACCTTCTGTTATTTTGTTTTGAGAAAATAGTGTTGAGGTTTGCTCTATCTGTTCATCAAACACAACTTCTTTTTCTGCGTTGCGAGGGAAATAGCCTAGAAACCATATTACAATAGAGGCAATGAGAATGATGCCCCCCATTTTTTGTAAATACTGGCGCGATTTGTCCCACATATGTGTAACAGTAGATTTTACTGTGGGCATGCGATAGGGAGGTAGCTCCATTACAAACGGGGTGTTCTCCTCTTTAAACAATGTTTTTCGAAACAGTTTCGACATAAGCACTGCCAATAAAATTCCAAATAAGTATATCCCGAATAATGCAGTACTTGCATGTTTTGGAAAGAAGGCACTCACAAAAAGGATGTAAATGGGCAGTCTAGCACTGCAAGACATAAGTGGATTGATGAGCATGGTAATCATTCGGCTACTCCTGCTCTCTATGGTACGAGTGGATAGGATAGCTGGGACATTGCAACCAAAACCCATAATGAGGGGTATGAATGACTTGCCGTGCAAGCCTATTTTGTGCATTACTTTATCCATAATGAATGCTGCACGAGCCATATAGCCCGAATCTTCCATAAATGAAATAAATGCATAGAGAATAACAATGTTGGGTAAGAATACAATTACTCCTCCCACACCTCCTATAATACCATCAACTAATAAATCTTTCAATGGGCCATCGGCCATGTTAGCACGTGTGAAATTACCCACAAGCTGGACAAACCATTCAATCCACTCCATTGGATAAGCACCTAATGTGAATGTGGCTTCAAACATAATCCACATAAATACGAAGAAGAGTGGAAAGCCAATGTATTTGTTAGTTACTATGGTATCGAGGATACGAGTTGTTTCAGAAGATGTTGTTTTTTCGGCTAAGGTTTCGCGCAGTCCTCCAGAAACGAATCCATAACGTGCATTTGTGAAAGCAGACTCTGGATCTTCTCGTAACAGGTTCTCAATGTAGTTGCGTTCTCTTTCTGTTCGAGCTATAATACCGTCGCTATGGTCAAGTGCACCAATAATTTCATGGATATCTTTGTCGTTTTCCAATAACTTAATGCAGATATAGCGCAACGGCATATTGAGATGAGAAATATCTATCTTCTCGAATTGTTGCTTCAATCGGTAGATAGCTTTCTCTAAAACTCTCCCATAAGAAATATTGACTTTGCCATTGTCGCCTTTGGCTCCTGCTTCATGCATTTCAATTATTTTATCGAGCATGGCAGGTATGCCAAATCCTTTTTTCCCTATGGTAGGAATAATTGGCGTATCTATCATTTCGGACAGCAACTCATGATCAAAATCTCTACCGCTCCCTTGCAGTTCATCATACATGTTGAGGGCTATAACCATGGGGACTTTGAGCTCCATCAACTCTGTGGTTAGATACATGTTGCGTTCAAGCGATGATGCAGAAATCACATTGATGATGATATCTGGATGCTTGTCGAGAATGTATTTTCTCACGAATAGCTCTTCGGGAGTGTATGCAGATAGTGAATAGGTCCCAGGTAGATCGACCAACTTAAAGGTGTAACCTCTGTGTTTTAATCTTCCCTCTTTCGAATCTACTGTTACGCCGCTATAATTGCCCACATGTTCATGTGAACCCGAAGCATTGTTGAAAATAGATGTCTTCCCGGAGTTAGGATTTCCTACTAACGCTACAGTTATTGTTTTAGAATCTTTGTGTTGAGTAGATTGACGATGCGATTTAAAGAGAGGGCTTTTCACAAAGCTGATATCTGTTTTTCTTTCCGATGTGGGTTGTTCATCCTTAGGAACATCATATTTTGTCATTGATATCTCAATCATCACGGCTTCGCTACGACGTAGCGAAACTTCATACTCCATAATGTTGTATTTTATGGGATCTTTGAGTGGTGCATTCAAGATAGATTTAACCTCTTGACCACGAATAAATCCCATCTCTAGCAAACGTTTGCGAAACGCACCGCTTCCGTTCACTTTTACAATGTAGGCTTTTTCGCCTGTATGTAGTTCTGATAAACGCATATATATGAAATGATGATTGAGTTATTGCTAAATAGCTCAAACCCAATTGATGTGTAAAATTTGAAAGTGCAAAGATGGCTAATTATATTGTGTTTGACGAGTAAATGTGGCGTTATTTACAATTGTTTTGAATAGTGATATGGTTTAGCCTTGCTCTTTATTTGTTGTAAGCACATGCTTAGTAGGCCTATAGGGGTGTAATTTTATTTGCAGTTTGTTTTGTTTTTATCCTTTTGATGCGTTTGTTTAAATATCATTAGTGATTTTTTATTTGATTCTTGAGCAGTTTGTTTTGTTGTGCATATGTGTAGGAATAAAACATCATTTAAGCACTCTGTTTTCTATTCATGCATTTTTCTTTGTATTTTTGCAATTAGAATAAAAAGTAAATATACATATAAACTAAACTATTGATTCGTATGGCTACAAAACCGTTTAAGTATCAAGAAACTTTCCCATTGTCCGAAGACAAAACAAATTACTACCTTCTCAGCAAAGAGCATATCTCTACAGCTGAGTTTGAGGGGAAGCAAATTCTGAAAGTTGATCCAAAGGCATTAACTCTTTTGACTCAACATGCTTTCCGTGATGTAAATTTCTTATTGCGCCCTGAACACCAAGCTCAAGTGGCTAAAATTCTATCTGATCCTGAAGCTAGTGAAAATGATAAATTTGTAGCTTTAACATTTTTGCGCAACTCTGAGATTTCAGCAAAAGGAATTCTCCCTTTTTGTCAAGACACTGGTACTGCCATCATTATGGGTAAGAAAGGTCAACGTGTGTGGACAGACGGATGCGATGAGGAAGCGCTTTCTAAAGGTGTTTACAATACTTACGTGAATGAAAATTTACGCTACTCCCAAAATGCGCCTCTCAACATGTATGATGAGGTGAATACAGGTTGCAACTTACCTGCTCAAATAGATTTGTATGCTACAGAAGGCGATGAGTACAACTTTTTGTGTGTTGCAAAAGGCGGTGGTTCTGCCAACAAAACATTCCTTTATCAAGAAACTAAAGCACTACTTACTCCTGGTAAATTAGAAGCTTTTCTAATTGATAAAATGAAATCGTTAGGAACAGCTGCATGTCCTCCCTATCATTTAGCATTTGCAATTGGTGGCACATCGGCAGAGTCTA
>CAYTJC010000189.1:0-4238 GCA_964437875.1 uncultured Dysgonomonadaceae bacterium | reverse complement strand
ATAGTTGGACGAACTTTTTGCCTTATGGACAAGATCCTGAAACAGTAGATAAAGAGTGGTTGACAAAAGTGATGAAACGACGTAAAGATTTTTACAGACGTTATCGCGATTTGAGTATTATCGGAACAGTGGCAATGTATGCTCTATCAATGATAGACGCTTATGTGGATGCTCAACTGTTCGATTTTGATATTAGCTCAGACTTATCTTTGAGGGTAGAGCCCACAATTATCAAAAAAAACGACTATTTAGCCAACAGTTTTGGTTTTCAGTGTAGCGTCAGTTTTTAATATAACTAAATGAACTTTTATATGACAATGAGAAAAAATGCTTTTTTAGTATTCCTAGTCTTTCTAACAAGCACATCATTTTTGGTTTCTCAAAATCAAATTAAAACTCAGCACAAAGTTATTAACAGCACAGTTGTTCAAGACAGTTCCATTGTTGTTGAAGATAGTGCTATTGTGGTGCCCGAAAACTTAGATGCAAATATAAACAACCTGCTTACCAATTGGCAAGTGAATTTTTCGAAGTTGGAAAATGAATGCCATCAGGGTCCCAATGTAGTTTATAGCGATTCTGTTTACATTGAGCGGTTGTATAACCTGCCAACCGAAATGGAACTCTCTTTTAATCCTGTTGTGCGCTCACATATTGAGATGTATTCTAACAGACGCCGCGACTTGGTGAGCTATATGTTGTCATTGGGCAACTATTACTACCCAATGTTTGAGCAGGCATTAGATAGACATGGATTGCCCTTAGAGCTTAAGTATTTGCCTGTTATAGAGTCCGCACTGAATCCTGTGGCAGTTTCTCGAATGGGTGCTACTGGTTTGTGGCAATTTATGTTGCGTACAGGCAAACAGTATCATTTGGAAGTAAACAGTTTGGTGGACGAACGTCGCGACCCTTATAAATCTACAGAGGCAGCAGCACAGTTTTTGAGTGATTTGTATAAAATATATGGAGACTGGAACTTGGTTATTGCAGCATATAATTGTGGCCCGGGCAATGTGAACAAAGCAATTGCCCGAAGTGGGGGTAAAAAAGATTATTGGGGTATATATTACAATCTGCCACGAGAGACACGTGGATATGTTCCTGCATTTATTGCTGCTAACTATATTATGAATTATAATGATGATCACTATATCTGTCCAAAAGAAACTTCTCAAGCTTTGGTGTCGCTAGATACCATTCATGTGTCGGAGGAAATTCACTTTAAGCAAATCTCAGCAGTTCTCAATATTCCTATAGATGACATAAGAAGATACAACCCTCAGTTTAAACGTGACATTATTCCAGGTCACCATAAGCCATACACGTTAGTTTTGCCTTCAAGTCATATGTATGCTTTTATTAGTAAAAGTGATGAGATTGTGAATCACAATAAGTCTGTTTATCTTACACATCGTAAACAGACATTGGGAAGTCAATATGGTGGGGTAGTTGCTGATGGAAATGTTGTAAATACGTATTACAAAATTAAGAAAGGCGATACACTAGGAGCCATTGCTAGACGAAATAGAACAACTGTGAGCCGCTTGCAACAGATGAATGGCATGAGGTCAACCAGGTTGTCTATTGGTAAAAGTTTAATTGTAAGACAAACTATTAAACCTGTAGAGCAAAAAGAAAACACTGATAGAGTATTAGCTTCTAGTGGAGAACTCAAAAACACCTACTATAGGGTTAAGAGGGGCGATACACTTGGAGCTCTTGCCAAAAGAAACCGCACTACTGTGGCCCAGCTGCAACGTATGAACGATATGAGATCTACCAGGCTATCTGTTGGACGTAATATAGTTGTGAAACAAGAGAGAATAGAGCCTGATCCTAAAAAGGTGGCAGATGAAGAGAAGGAATATCCTAGAATTGAGTCAACCTCACTTGCAAGTAGCGAGAGTATAATATCAGATTATATTGATAAATATAATAGTGAGAAAAATAACAGTGAGGTGACTATTCTATAGACTTATTTTTTCTCGAAAAACGAAAAATGAACACTTCCATACTTACGTTCTTCTTTAAAGAAAGGATGTTCGGTGAAAGTGTTTTTCTTGGAATGTTCCAAAATAAAGACTCCTTCATCATTGAGTAAATCCTTTTCAAATATTTTTGATGGAATGAGGTCTAACTCTTTTAAGTCGTATGGAGGGTCGGCAAAAATTAAATCGAATGTCTGATTGCACAACTTTATAAAGGAGAATACGTCTGACTTTATAGGCAAAAGTTCTTTTGCATCTAGTTGCTCCTTCACTTTGCATATAAATGCATGATTTTTAGCATCCATCTCCACGCTGATGACTTGAGGACATCCTCTCGATACAAGTTCAACTGCAATGCTTCCTGAGCCTGAGAATAGATCTAAAGCAGCTGTTTTTTCCCAATCAATGATGTTGTTCAAAATGTTGAATAGGCTTTCGCGTGCCATATCGGTAGTTGGCCTAGCTTTGAACTTAGCTGGAAGTTGAATTTTTCTTGATTTGTATTTTCCACTTATTATTCGCATAGTTGATTTAGTATTTCGGTAGGAATCTCTTCTTGATTTATCTTACTGTTGCTGGGTAGTTTAAAAGAGAGATTGTTTGTCTTATAAACTACTTTTTTCATTGTCTCTATACACTCGGTATGATTTTCTATTTTACCCGAAAAAAACAACATATCAGCTTGAGCATCCAATTGAAGAGCTTCCCATGTTTTTTGAATATAATAGCTATCTTCTAACGGGTTTTCAGCTAAAAATGTTTTAGCTAAGATAAGCTTTTTACCTGAGAATGCAATTGTGTCTATCATATTGTCATCATTGAAGTTGACAAATAAGGTAGAGGTTGTATTGATATGGCGTTTGTAAAAGAACGGAATGAGTACAGACAAATGGGCTGCAAATTTTGGATTGAGAAGTGTTCGACTCAAAAAACTGTGAACAGATGATTCTATTCCCCATATAGCTTTGCAATCTAGTTGGTCTATATCATTGTTGAGAATTTGTGGTTTAGGTCTTAGAAAATTAAAAGAATAGATTTCAGACTCCGACCTTTTTTCGTAGAATGTGTTGGGAACAATTGCTGTCTGACTGTCTAAACAGATAACAAGTATCTGTTTATAGTTATATGAGAAAAATGAATAATCAAATATAATTTTCTCAATATTTTTCAGATGGTCGCTCCCAACTTTAAAGATGGTACTGTTTTGATAAAAGACAGTTTTATCTGATGGGCAGTGAATAGAAAAATAAAATCCATTCGGTAATAACCGAATGGATAGTATATATTTTTTAGATTCTGCAAAGTCAATATTGTCTGGTAAAAACATAAATCTCTTAAAGAGGCTTTTTAAAGTTTTATTGAATCTAGTAAGTTTATAATAATGCTTTAGCTGTTTCGTAAGAATTTTGCTAAAGCATTATTTTATTTTATGTAAGGGCGTGTGTTTGTTTAGATTTACTCCCAGTTACCAGCGTTGTTGTTTGCTGTCATGATAGAACCAACTTTCATACCTGCATATCTATCACCAGGAAGACTTTCAACATTCTCAATTAAAAGGCTTAGTTCGTTTCTGTCTAAATCGCCTAAATAAGCTTTGTAGGGTGCTCTAGCTTCAAAAACATTTATAGTGAAACCCGACCCAGTTGTAATCCAATCTGTTGCCATTTCAAAATTAGCACCTTTTCCATAAGGAATAAACTTTAAAGAATCTGGAGCAAAATTTCGGCGATTACTGTAACGATCTTGAATTACAGGAACAAAAATTGAATCACGTTGAAGTTGTGGTCTGTCGTTTTCTTCGTCCCACAAGCCAGCTTTTTTAATATCGGCCTCTTTTTTCTCCCTGATAATTTTCATAGCTTCCTCTTCGGTCAGCCCAGCTTCCATCTGTTCCTCTGTCAATTCACCGCGTTTTTGCAACAAGGCTACTTCTCCATGCTTAACGAAGTCGATTAAAGAGTCAATGCTAGCTGCATACTCTCCTTTGATTTCACGATATGCCACTTGTGCAGTACGGATATCGATAAGTCTTTGCTTCACAGCTTCGTTGCGAATTTGACTTTGCGTTTGAAAATCAATAGGTCCTTGAATGCTTTTCCAGCATAAGAAAACTAACAGACCAATTGCAGCAACTAAAATTACTTTTACTAATACTTTCATGGACTTTTCCCCTTTTTATTATTTTGTATTATATGGATTTACTATTTTAGATTACAAATTTAGAAAAAGAATGATAATTGTGCTACT
>CAYTJC010000188.1:1372-4251 GCA_964437875.1 uncultured Dysgonomonadaceae bacterium | reverse complement strand
ACCTTTCATCAAGTCTTGATGGGTAAGGTAGTTTTTGGTATAACTTTGGCCATTGAACTTCATGTTGGATATATATATACGTGAAGGGTGATTGTTGGATGCATTTACTTCAAAGCGATTGCCATTTTCCAAGGTCACCGTTACTTTTTTAAACAGTGGTGAGCCAACTACGTATTGGTCGGAACCAGGGCAAACGGGATAGAATCCTAATGCAGAAAAAACATACCACGCAGAAGTTTGGCCATTGTCCTCATCACCACAATAGCCATCGGGTGCTGCTGTATAGAGCTTGTCCATAACTTCGCGTGCCCAATATTGACTCTTCCAAGGTTGGCTTGCATAATTATATAAATAGACCATGTGCTGGATGGGTTGATTTCCATGGGCATATTGTCCCATGTTCATTATCTGCATCTCTCTGATCTCGTGAATGACTTGGCCATAATAACTATCATCAAAAATGGGTGGCATAATAAACACAGAGTCTAGCATTGTAACAAACTCCTTGTTACCCCCCATCAAATTGATAAGCCCTTGTGTGTCGTGAAAAACCGACCATGTGTAGTGCCAGCTATTGCCTTCGGTGAAAGCACCGCCCCACTTTGTTGGACTAAATGGCGATTGAAAAGTGCCATCTTCATTTTTTCCTCGCATCAACTTATCCTCTGCTGAGTATAAGTTGCGGTAGTTTTGTGATCGTTTTGCAAATAAGTCTATCTCGGCTTGTGGTTTGTTTAATTCTTTAGCCAGTTTATAGATTGTCCAATCGGCATAAGCGTACTCAAGTGTGCGTGCTGCATTCTCGTGTATTTTCACATCATAAGGAACATAGCCAAGTGTGTTGTAATACTCATGCCCCAATCGGCCTGTTGATGAAACCGTTGGATGTACATTCTTTGTGCCATGCAACACTCCCTCATATAAGGTTTCAATATCATATCCCCTCAGCCCTTTAAGGTAAGCATCTGCAACTACAGAGGCTGAGTTGTTACCAACCATAACTCCTCTATGACCAGGACTGGCCCATTCAGGTAAAAAACCACTCTCCTTGTACGTATTTACCAAACCCTCTTGTATCTCTTCGTTTACCGAAGGGTAAATGAGGTTGAGCAACGGAAACAACGAGCGGAATGTATCCCAAAATCCTGTATCGGTGTACATGTACCCAGGCAATACCTCCCCATTGTAAGGACTGTAATGCAAAGTTTCT
The DNA here is from genome assembly GCA_964437875.1 of uncultured Dysgonomonadaceae bacterium. GTDB lineage: Bacteria > Bacteroidota > Bacteroidia > Bacteroidales > Dysgonomonadaceae > UBA2632. Next base: position 3,041 of record CAYTJC010000188.1, on the reverse strand, counting down.
CCTTCGGCAGTAATTTCATGAAACTTTCTTGGAAATAAAAGAGAGCGATAAAGAGCTGAGTAGAATGTACGCAAGTTGTCCACATTGGGGTCTTCCACCTTTATTCTACCCAAGACATCGTTCCACTCATCCCAACCCTCTTGCACAACAGTATCAAAATCTTTTTCTGAAACTTCGGTGAGATTTTGCCATGCTTGCTCATAACTGATAAAGGAAGAGGCAACTCGTGCAATCACCTGCTCGTCTCTTTGGGTGGAGAATCCAATTATGCTACCCACATGATTCTCTTGTGCTTTCAACACCCCTTCGTTGATATCACCATTACTTACTGTGCTTGAATACTCAAAAGGTTTATCAAAAACCACCACGAAGTAATTCTTAAAGTTATCGGGCACTCCTCCACTATTGCGGGTGGTATAGCCAATAATGGCATTCTTATCAGGAACAACCTCTATGGACGATCCTTTGTCGAATGCATCCACGAGCACATAAGATTTGTCTGTTTCGGGAAATGTAAACCGAAAAACAGCAGCACGTTCAGTGGGAGATATTTCTGTAGTCACATTATAGTCTGCCAAATATACACTGTAATAATTTGGTTTGGCTATTTCAGCTTTGTGCGAGAACCAACTTGCTCGCTCGTTCTCATCAAAGACAACTTTGCCCGTCATGGGCAAAATTGAAAACTGCCCATAATCGTTCATCCACGGACTGGGCTGATGCGTCTGTTTGAATCCTCTTATTTTATCATCGGTATAAGTATATTGCCAGCCATCGCCCATTTTGCGGGTTTGAGGTGTCCAGAAATTCATGCCCCATGGTCGTGCAATGGCAGGATAGGTATTTCCTGAAGATAACTCAAACTTAGATTGAGTGCCAACTAAAATGCTCACATAATCCAATGGCTCTTGATTGATCATATAGTTTTCTTGAGCTTGCATACTCAAGCCAAGAAGGCTTAGTATAAATATAGATGCTACAGTTCTGATATATTTGATATTCACTACATAGGAGTTTTAAACATTCAACAACTCAAGTTTATTTTCTTTTTCAAGCTTCATCACAAGTTCTCCAAACAATGTATTGACCCAAGCAAACCACTCACGTGTAAACTTCTTGGGATTATTTTTGTGAAATGACTCGTGCATAAATCCTGTATCTGCATCGCTATTGCGAAGCATGGTGATGCAAAGTTTTATCTCCTCATCGCTCGTGCTGGTCATGGCGCGCATAATAATACTCATGGGCCATATCATATCGTAGCCAACATGTGGACCTCCAATACCTTCGCCAGCTGTTCCTTTAAAGAAATAAGGATTATCTTCACTCAACACAAATTCTCTTGTGTTTCTATAAATAGGATCGTTCTTATCAATAGTATCTAAATAAGGCATTGCCAATAAGCTTGGAACATTCGCATCATCCATAAAATAGGCGTTACCAAAACCATCTACTTCAAAAGCATATATTTGACCTCGTGTAGGATGTTCCACAATGGCATGTTTCTTTATTGCCTCCTCAACTTCGTTGGCAAGTTCGTGACATTCTTTAGCAAAAAATAAATCATGTGTCACTTTTTCTGAAATTTCTGCTACTTGACGCAATGAAGTTACAGCAAAAAAGTTGGAAGGCACCAAGAAACCAAAGGTTGTAGCATCGTCCGATGGAC
>CAYTJC010000188.1:906-1362 GCA_964437875.1 uncultured Dysgonomonadaceae bacterium | reverse complement strand
AAAGTAGAAACAATTAGTCCCACAGGATTTACAGGATGACCAAAGCCCATATTAGGTATTGTATCTAATGCTCTTTCGGTCATACGCAAGAAGTTATATGGGCCAAGACTCTCTTTACGTTGTTGTTCTTTAAATGTTTTGAGAACTAATGACATTGCTTTTTTCCAATCGCTATCAAAAACAGAAGTATCACTTGTCTCTTTCCAATAATTGTATGCCAATCGTATTGGGTAGCAGAGAGAGTCTATTTCCCACTTGCGCTCGTGTAGCATCGGTTTCATGCCCGTATCGCCCATCCACTCTCCATCGGGATTAGGTTTAGAATTAAATGCATTGGCATAAGGGTCAATAATAATGCATTGAGTTTGTCGATTGATTACACCCGTAATCATTTGTTTTAACTCTTTGTCAGAATTGACCAAAGTAAGATAAGGCCAAACCTGTGCCGAGGAGTCT
>CAYTJC010000188.1:0-896 GCA_964437875.1 uncultured Dysgonomonadaceae bacterium | reverse complement strand
ATGGCATCAATGTCTCCAGTAATAACAAAAGTATCTGGCTTGCCATCACGCATGGCAAAGTTAACTGTAGTATCTAATGTATTGGGGAAACAGTTTTCGAACATCCACGCAAGCTTAGGATCTTCAATCTTTGATTTGATTCGTGTTATGGTTCTTTCAACCGTCTCCGACTTGAAGTTGCGACTGCTGAGAGGAGGACGTTGAGAAACGTACTCATCTATTGCAGAAGCTCTCTGTAAAGACTCTCTTGCCCATGAGGGATTAATTGCCAATGCAGCTAAACCAAGTGTACTTCTTTTCAAAAAATTACGTCTTGTAGTCATATTCTAGTTTTTAAGAGTTTAAAAAAACGTTTGAACAATACAAGAGACCAAGATACTTAAAAAGGAGGTTAAGTTGAAAGTTATTTACAAAACAGAAAGAATTTATAAGTAAAACTTTACTCTAATAATTGTTGCCAGTAATAAAATACTTTTACATGTAAGATTGGAAGTGATTTATTTGAGAATTGTACTAACTTTTACGATTTTTTGAAATTTTCTAAAACAAATGAGAGATTACTGTATATACCCCCTAACGCTTCTGAAACAATTCTCCTCCACGTCATCTCACAATAAACACTAATAGAAAATCAGACTATACTCACTCAATTGTAGGTATGGGTAATTTTCTTTTTATCGATTCTTTTAAGCAAACCAAAGTCTCGGTGCGTGCCAAACCTAAAGGCATTATTTTCTCTTGAATAAATTGTAGCAGCTTTTGATTGTTTTGTGCATACACTTTAATCAACAGATCATACTTACCAGTTGTGTAGTAACATTCTACCACCTGAGGCACTTTCTCGAGTGCTTTCACAATTTCATCGTAACTATCTGCTTGCGACAAAAACAAACCAA
>CAYTJC010000187.1:0-4264 GCA_964437875.1 uncultured Dysgonomonadaceae bacterium | reverse complement strand
ACCTACGTTCAATTCGCCAATCATCTCGCCCGTTATATATGCCAAATCGCTTCGGTGCGCAATGTAGGGCACAAGCTGATTGTACTTTGTATATACAGCATCCCAATCTACACCATGCATTCCAGGGTCGTAGAAGAAATCACGCATGTGTCTCCAAGCCTCGTCATACATTTGTTGCCACTCAGCTCTGTAATCCACCTTCACTTTCATTTGCGAAAGATCAATTGCTTTGTCAACGCTCACTTTAGAAGTTGGCAAACCTATCACACCCCATTTGCCACCCACTCTCACAAGCATTTTCTTGCCATTTGGCGAAAGTGAGTAACTTATACCGCTACCAAGTGTTGTTTCTTTCTGATTTTTCAGGTCATACATTTTCATAGCCCCACCCGCTTTAGTAGAGCTAACACTGTAATATACTTTATCATCCACCGCTATTACACCATAGTAATTGCCTGGAGAACCCGGAAGCGACAACACGCGATCTTGAATACCATCAAGATCTACTTTCATATCTTTCACCTTGCTATCCGTAGTGTCTTTCTTCTCTTCATCACCAATCTTCACCACATCGTTTTCGGGAGCAAAGGGCGAAGGAGTATCCTTGGCAAGTGTCACAAAGTAAATGCGATTCATGTCCACATACACGTGGTTCCACTCCGTTTGGCTATAAACAGGATTGAAATCGCGTGCCGATGTAAAGAACAAATATTTTCCATCTCTACTAAAGGATGGGCTTGACGAATTGTACCAACCCTCTGTTACTTCGTGCGATTTTTTGGTCGCTAAATTATACAAGCGTATCACCGTCATATCAGCTTGCGGACGCGTATAGGTAATCCATTTACTATCGGGCGACCAATTATAGCTAAAGTGAGGAGACCTGTCAGATGTTTCCAACACAGTTATTTTCTTTGTGTCGATATCGATATAACTCAATTCACGTTTCTTGTTGTGAAAGAGAATTTTCTTGCTGTCGGGCGACCAATCTAAGTTGTAGATATACGTCTTGTTGCCATTTGTAAGTTGCACAGGATCGCCACTACCATCGTGATTGGCTAAATAGATTTCGAACTCACCTGTTGCGTCTGAAATGTAAGCAATATGCTTGCCATTTGGCGACCACACAGCATCTCTCTCATTCACACCCGATGTAGCTGTCAAGTTGTGCGTAATTCCCTTCGTTGCAGGAAGAGACCACACATCTCCTCTTGCACTAAACACCACTCGTTCGCCTTTGGGCGATAAAGATGCTCCACGAATAGAACCACCAACACTCTTCCACTCATCGCGCGCCCATGGTTGGTCATTGTCAATGGTGATGGTTAACTTCTTAGACTCTTGCGTCTTCACATCAAAAAGATAGATATAGCCCCCCTTTTCAAAAGCAATGTGTGTATTGCTGTGCGATGGGAATTTGATATCGTAATCGGTAAAGTTAGTCACCTTGCGTGTAGCTTTTGTATCGGTGTTGTAAGCAAACAAATTGGCAGTTCTATCACGATCGGAAACATAATAGATCTCATTTCCAATCCACATGGGGAAAACATCTTGCCCCGGCGAATCTGATACTTTGTCCACCTTGCCCGATTTGAAATCATACACTCTGATATCGTCAGCCATACCACCTTGGTAGTATTTCCAAGTACGAAACTCTCTGAACACCCAGTTGAAAGCCAACTTACTCCCGTCGGGAGAATAAGACGCAAAACCACCATCGCTCAAAGGTATTTCTTCAGAAAGTCCTCCTTTTGCATCTACAGCGAACAATTGGCCACGAAAATCGTTGAAAGACTTCTTCCTGGAGCGATACACCACACTCTTCCCATCGGGAGTCCATGTCATCACAATATTATTTGGCCCCATTCGATCGCCAATATCATCGCGAGAAAGCGTAGCGGTATATGTCAAACGCACAGGCTCGCCTCCCGTGGCGGGAATTTTAAACACCTCGGTGTTGCCATCATACTGTCCCGTGAAAGCTATTTCACTTCCATCGGGCGAGAACTTTGGAAACATCTCGTAGCCATTGTGCGAAGTTAGTTTACGGGCAGTACCACCATTAATGCCAGTTGTGTAAAGATCACCAGCATACGAAAAGACTAATTGACTTCCCGATACTGCAGGAAATCGTAAGAGCCGAGCTTCCTCTTGTGCCACCACTTGCATTGATGCAAACAGCACAAAGAGAGATAGCATAGTAAAGACTTTTTTCATACTAAATTATTTTTTTATTTATATTTCTCTGTAATTTATTTATATTTTGTTGTTGTATCGCTTGCGGGGATTGTAACCCATGCGAAGCGAGACATAATGTATGATTGAACAAAGACATGTCGCAACTTGTCCATACAGTACTATTCTATTTAGAGACTGTGAGTTATTCTCTCAAGTTTTAATTCTTAACTTATAACTCTTAATTCTCAACTAATTCTCCCCCAATCATACCTATTGCCCATCAATTTTTTCAACTGTCTTTGCAGCACCACATGTTCGGGCTTTTCCAAATTGGGATCTGTATCAATAATGTGTTCTGCCACTTCGCGAGCACGATACAAGATATTACTATCGCGCACCAAATCGGCAATGCGTAAATTAAACGGAATGCCACTTTGCTGAGTTCCCCCCAAATCGCCTGGGCCACGCAGTTTCAGGTCTGCTTCTGCAATCACAAAACCATCGTTGCTCTCTGTCATTATCTCCATGCGCTTGCGTGTATCGCTCGACAGCTCATAGGGTGTCACCAATATACAGTACGATTGATCGGCACCACGCCCTACTCTACCCCTCAACTGATGCAGCTGCGACAGGCCAAAGCGTTGTGCACTCTCTATAATCATCATAGAGGCATTGGGTACATTCACCCCCACTTCTATCACGGTGGTAGAAACCATTATTTGTGCCTCATTGGCAACAAACTTGCGCATCTCCTCTGCTTTCTCGGCAGGTTTCATGCGACCGTGCATTTTGCAAACTTTGAATTCGGGAAATAGCTCCAATATCTTTATATACCCATCTTCTAAGTTCTGTAAATCTATCTTTTCGCTCTCCTCTATCAAGGGGTAAACGATGTAGGCTTGTCGCCCTTTTTTTATCTCGTTGCGCAAAAATTGGTACAATGCTCCTCGCTTCTCTTCATACCGATGAGCCGTTTGTACGGGTTTTCTCCCAGGTGGCAACTCATCTATCACCGACACATCCAAATCGCCATACACTGTCATTGCCAATGTGCGCGGAATGGGTGTTGCAGTCATCACCAACATGTGTGGTGGGCGTTCATTCTTTGCCCACAACTTGGCACGCTGAGCCACACCAAAACGATGTTGTTCGTCTATCACCACAAAACCAAGATTATTAAAGTTTACGGTATCTTCAATCAGTGCGTGAGTTCCAATAAGGATATCAATTTCGCCCGAAAGCAATTCGGCATGAAGTGTCTCCCTTGCTTTCTTTCGGGTAGAACCTGTTAGCAGAGCCACTTTCACATTCATGTCGGACAATGTCTCTTGGAAGGTTATAAAATGCTGACTTGCCAATATCTCGGTAGGAGCCATCAAGCAAGATTGAAAACCATTGTCAAGCGATATCAGCATCAACATCAGTGCCACCAATGTTTTGCCACTCCCCACATCTCCTTGTAGCAACCTATTCATCTGTTTGCCAGAGGCAGTGTCCACTCTTATCTCTTTGATTACTCTTTTCTGTGCATTAGTCAGCTCAAAGGGAAGATGTTTTTCGTAGAAAGAATTAAGATAATCCCCCACTTTTGGAAAGAAGAATCCTTTCAATTTCTCTTTTCTGTTGGCCGAATAGCCAAGTATGTTGAGTTGGATAAAGAAAAGTTCTTCAAATTTAAGTCTAAGTTCTGCATCGCGCAGCAGCAAAGGATTTTTGGGGAAGTGTATATTCTCTAAAGCATCGTGTAGGGGTATTAAACTGGCAGCTTCAAGCACATCGTGTGAGAGTGATTCTGGAATGCGCTCTTTCAGCATACCAAACGCGCTCACCATCATCGTGTTCATAGTTTTGGAGTTGATGTAGCTTCGCTTCATCTTTTCAGTAGTGTTGTAATAGGCAAACAGACCTTCTGGTCTATAGTCGGGAGTATCACACGCCTCTATATCAGGATGGGCAATGCTATACTTTCGCCCAAACTGTGCAGGTTTACCAAATACAATGTACTCTTTGTTGAGTTTTAATTTACTCTCAATAAACCGAATACCTTGAAACCAGACCAAATCTACAAAAGCAGTTCCATCGGTGA
>CAYTJC010000186.1:0-4307 GCA_964437875.1 uncultured Dysgonomonadaceae bacterium | reverse complement strand
TTAATTAAATAGAGCAGTAAAATGTAAAGCAAACACATAATTTTGCATGTGATCCGAGTTAACTACACCGTTTATAAATTAACGCGAGCAGGGTAAAGTCTAAAAACATTTCAGCTATACTTTTTTCTCTTTAAACTCCTACCCCACCTTGTTTTTCTAAGTTATATTGTCGATATTTGTTGCAGAAACAACTCTTTCTTTTAAACATCTCCCAACAAAACGAATGTTTCAATTGTTGTATTAATGAATTAAACTTTAATTAAGCTACAAAATATGAGATATCAATTATATAAAGAACAACAACTGAATTGCGACATAGAAACAGCATGGGAGTTTTTTTCTTCGCCCCACAATCTCTCCACAATTACCCCAAAAGATATGGCGTTTACAGTAACTTCAGATTTAGCTGATGAGCCAATTTATAATAGACTACACGGTTTCTCCTATATTTAGAATACCTATGAAATGGAGAACCAAAATAACAGATGTCGATTTTCAAAAGAGCTTTACCGACTTTCAAGAGAAAGGGCCCTATAAATACTGGAATCACTTTCACGAATTAATACCCAATGACCAAAGTGTTTTGGTAAGGGACACAGTAAACTATGAGATGCCTTTTAGTATTCTAGGAACTTTAGCCCATCAATTGTTTGTAAAAAGAAAACTGGAGTCAATATTCAGTTATCGCTATCAATATCTAGAAAAGACTTTCAATCAAAAAGAGCTTTAAAGTAAATTCACCTCTATGAAAAATATACTTTTCTTAGTAGCTATTAGCTCTTTTGTTCTGATAGCAATTACCTCTTCATGTACCGCCATACCTAAAAATGCTAAGCCCGTACAAAACTTCAACATCAACAAGTATTTGGGCAGTTGGTATGAAATAGCACGTTTAGATTTTCGCTTCGAAAAAGATCTAAACAATGTTATGGCACAATATAGCCTGAATGATAAGAACAACGTGAATGTGGAGAACAGTGGCTACAATTTCAAAAAAGAAGAATGGGTAAAGGCATCTGGAATAGCAAAGTTTAGGGATGATAAAAGCAGTGCTGCACTAAAAGTCAGCTTCTTTGGTCCATTCTATTCAGGATACAATGTAATTGCTTTAGATAAGGATTATAAATATGCGTTGGTAGCAGGAAAGAGTCTTAAGTATTTGTGGATACTGTCCAGAGAGAAATCAATTCCTGAAAACATAAAAGATAACTATCTAAAAATAGCACAAAAAGTTGGCTACGATACATCAAAACTTATATGGGTGGAGCACAACAAAATAAGTCCTTTTGAAAAATGAAAAATAAAATATCCATATTCTGGTTCAGACGCGATTTGCGTTTAGAAGACAATGTAGGGTTGTATTACGCATTACAATCAGACCATCCAGTATTACCTCTCTTTATCTTCGATACAGAAATTCTAGACAAACTCGAAAACAAGCAAGACCGCAGAGTTGACTATATTCATCAAGCACTATCCAGCATAGACAAACAATTAAGAGCACACAATTCAGCACTAACAACTTTTCATGGCAAGCCATTTGAGGTTTTTAAAACCTTGCTGGAAGAGTATGATATTCAATCCGTATTCTGTAACCGCGATTACGAGCCAGATACAATTGAGCGAGATGCTGAAATATTTCACTTCTGCAAAGAAAAAAGCATTCCATTCAAAGCATACAAAGATCAAGTAATCTTCGATAAAAATGAGATACTCAAAAACGACGGAACGCCCTACAGAATGTACACACCCTATGCAAATAAATGGAAAGAAAAGATAACTGCAAACGACTATACAACATACAATCCAAACTTTCAATATCTCTTGCAAGAGAGCGCTTCTGACATTCACTCTTTAGAGGAAATCGGTTTCGAGAAAACCGATATTGTATATAGCAGCCCACAATTAGATGCACATATTATTGATGAATACGACAAGCAGAGAGACTTTCCAGCTGTGCAAGGCACTTCACTTTTAGGAACTGCATTACGCTTTGGCACTATTAGCATTCGCAAATGTGTTAGCTTTGCTACAAAACACAATCAAACATGGTTGTCAGAGTTGATATGGAGAGAGTTCTTTATGCAAATTCTATATCACTACCCGCATGTAGTCCATCAACCCTTTAAACCCAAATACGAGTTTATTGCTTGGCGCAACAATGAAGTAGAATTTCAGAAATGGTGTGAAGGAAAAACAGGCTATCCAATTGTTGACGCCGGAATGCGAGAACTCAACCAAACAGGCTACATGCACAATAGGGTGCGCATGATTACGGCCAGTTTTTTATGTAAGCACCTGCTCATAGATTGGACATGGGGTGAAGCCTACTTTGCCGAAAAACTCGACGATTACGACCTGTCAGCCAATAATGGAAACTGGCAATGGGTGGCAGGCAGTGGGTGCGATGCAACACCCTATTTCAGAGTGTTTAATCCAACCACACAAACCGAGAAGTTCGACAAAAACCTCAAGTATATCAAGAAGTGGGTACCCGAATTAGAAACAAGCAAGTATCCAGCACCAATTGTAGAACACAAATATGCAAGAGAAAGAGTATTGCAAGAATATGCAAGAGCAGTTAAAGATAAATAGAGATATACGGAATACTGGTGCTAACCTTTTAGTATTGCCAACAGGCAATGATTGCATGAAACTCATAACATTCATCTTTAGGTTATTAACTCAAACATACTTTTTTGTATTTGTTTTTGCAAGAAAAATATTCAAGCTAATAATATGGTTACTGTTTTATATGCAAATACGTGCTTATATTTCTTTTTACTAATAAAAAATGACTATTTTTGTGCTAAACTTAACTATCTGAGCTTAGAAAACCCCAATACCTATCTTCTCGCCTTTCTTTATTAGTCTAATTGTACATCTGTTTTGCTTTCAAATCAAATGCATAACAGATAAATAAAATTTAATCAGAGTTGCTATGACACAAGTTGAATTTGCCAGCAGTAGTTTTTTGGCAACTCCATTGGCGGGATTAATTGCATGGTTCCTTACAGCTATTGCTGGTCTCTTCTTACCCATTCAATTTGCAGTATGGCTCTTTTTATTAATACTGGTAGTATAGTTCATCTTGGCATTTTTATCTCAAAATTTAAGGGTGAGAACTTTATCGACAAGAAGAAGCCGAAGAATGAATTCGACCAACTCTTTATGATCGATTATTCCTCACTCACCTTAATAGCTGGAATTTTAGCAGGATTGATGTGGGTGCCCTTCTCCTGGATTGTTAAACATTGGATTGGCTTACTCCATGCAATAACGCCAACCATGGTAGTGATTACATTGTGGTATGAATTTCTAGCACATCAATTTTTGGCAATACCCTTTGCAATTGTAGTCATCTATATTTTCACTATCTTTGTTTTGAAGAATAGGAAGAAATCATTGAGTAAAGCTTCACATCTTCTTTGAAAATAAAACAGACAGTTTTTTTATAAAAAACAATTTAAAAATAAAACAATATGACTTGGCTTTGGATACTATTGATAGCAATTGCTATTGGCGGAATACTTGGATACATTACATCGGGAAGTAAAAGAGGTGCAGCATCAGGTGCAGCATCTTTCGGAATTGGTTGTGGCTACATCCTTTTGCATATCTTTTTTGCTTTTATAGGTATATATCTTTTGTTTGCGATTGGAAAGTGGTTGTTTTTTTAATAAATTGAATTAAGATTCGTAGGATTATAGGATTAGGAATAATTGAATTATTAGTTCATAGGCTGTAATTATCAAGGACAGGAATTAGATTACATGCTAAACTATATGTTCTGATTATTTATTTTATTAAACACTGACATCAATACCGCATCGTAAATTGGGCAAAAGAAAATGCCATATTGATAAAGGTATAATAGTTTGGCACATACTTATAATTGTGATCCAAGGTGTGATTTGTCTCTTCTACACGGTACAATAACATCCACCATCAATCCTCTAATTCTACGAACTCTAATTTAGACACCAACTCTTTCACCGTATTTTCACTCCTTATAATATAGGTAGTGTTTTTTGCACGTGTCATACCAACATCCCTTTGTGCTATTCGCTTAATCAACTCCCACTCCTTCGGCAAATAATCTTGCACCTCACTCACTACCACCAGGTCATACTTTTTCTCCAACTCCTCCTCCAACAAACTTGTGAGTATGATCTCGTAGTTTTCATAATAGTCTGATTTTAAGCGAATACTGATTCTGTTATCTCCCGCCATTTTCCAGAAAAACTTATTCTTACTCAACTTTCGCAAGTAATATAACTTGCTAATATACAATAAAAAAGCAGCAT
>CAYTJC010000185.1:0-4315 GCA_964437875.1 uncultured Dysgonomonadaceae bacterium | reverse complement strand
AGATACAATATGTTGCAATTAAACTTGCCTATATTCGAACCAAAATTAAAGAAAACTGATAGAGATATTTATATTTTCGATCAAATAAGAAAGAAGTATCTTTTAATGACTCCTGAAGAATGGGTGAGACAAAACTTCCTTAATTACTTGATCAATCACAAAGGATATCCATATTCACTCATGGAAAATGAAGCTGTTATAAATCTAAATAATATGACGCGCAGGTGTGATACAGTTGTCTATAATAATAAGCTAAAGCCATTAGTTATTGTTGAATACAAAAGGCCCAGTGTAGAGATAGATCAACAAGTTTTTGATCAAATTGTGCGTTACAACATTGTATTGAGGGTTGATTTTTTAATTGTTTCAAATGGATTGCAACACTTCTGCTGCAAAATGAATTACGAAGATCAAAGCTACAGTTTTTTAGAAGCGATACCTGATTATATTGACTTGAGTAAAATATAAAATCCCTTTAGTGGATAGTCTTTTAATCAACAAAAACAAAGCAAAAAAGACCACCCAAAATAGGTAGCCTTTTTTTATTAAAATCAGAATATGTAAGTTCAAGTTGTGTTACTTAGAACCTATAACCGAGAGTCAAAAGACCTCTAATTGAATTATTCTTAAGTGAATAAGGTTGCGATTCATTATAAACATTAGAAAAGGAATACAAATCGTCATCTTGTGTTTTATACACTACTGCTAAATCTGCATAGAAGTAACGACTAAATCTATAACCAAGCCCTCCTGTGAAATAATTAGCATCGCCTTCTATTCTGAAAGCACTTGTAGAACCCACAGTCATAGCATTTCCATTTTCTTTAAATGTGTTTTTATAAGGATTTTGCATCCATGCATAACCCAAACGACCTGAGAATTGTGGTGTGAAACGATACTCTAATCCAGCACGTACTGTCGACGTAACTTTAAAATCTTCCTTAATGTAACTATTGTCAGCGCCAAATCCTGCATCCGAAGCATAATAAGATCCTGAGGGAGTTGAATATTTCATACTCTTATAGTTACTCAACTCATAATCTAAGCTCACAATCATATTATTGCCTATTACACCTGCAACGCTTGCAGTCCATTTATCAGGTGTTTTAAAATCGTAATCATTTCTAAAGTTAGCTGTATTGGTTATTCCAGGTTCATAACCTGGTTGAAGATTGTCATATCCTTCTAGGTTATCCTCCATTGAAGCAGAATATACATCAGTCATCGAATACCAAGTTGGCGATTGATAAGCTAACCCAAAACGAATTTCGTGTATTGGACGATAAATCAACCCAAGCTTAAACCCTACTCCGTTTCCTTCGGATATAACTTTGTTTGTTAAATCAAAACCTGCATTGGGTCCTTTATCAAAATCCTCACTGTTTTGAGAGTATAAGTTATAATAAAGATCGGTTAACGACAAAGCTACTCCTACATTTAAGGTAGTTCCAATAGAAGCACCCACAGTAAAATCATAAGAATCAATAGAACCTCTCTCAGATAGGTATAAGCTGTTTGTAACAGAATTTGGATGAATGGGTTTATATGAGTTGTTGCTACCATTCTTCGGAGTTATTAAATTAGAAATAGCACCAAAAACTGGCAACCATGGAGCGCCGCTTTGGAAAGGATCATAATCTTTATCATTATCATCAAATCTCAGATCATCGTAATCGTATCCTTCGCCCTCAACTGCCATGTAGGACATTATTGAATTTCTATTTTCTCCATAAGCCCCAATCTCCCTGTCAAAAGATTTTATTTTATTATAAGAGAAACCAAAGTTTACTGCTGGAATATTTAAATTTCTGGTAGGAAAATAACCTACAAATCCGAAGTTGCGGAAATTGAAATTATTCTTCGAGTTGCTAATATCTCCCGCTTTAAACTTTTCATTCTGGAAAACTGCAGTTGTAGCAATTTCTGAACTTCTATATACTCCTATACCTGCGGGATTGATAGATATTCCAGTGAGGTCACCTCCTAATGCTCCAAAGGCTCCCCCCATAGAAATGGCTCTTGCAGTTCCATACAAATCATTTCTTGAAAACTGATTTGCTTCAACTTCACCTTGTCCATAAGAATAACTCACCATAAGCAGTAATGAAATGACTATATATGTGATTTTTTTCATTTTACTATATTATTAAGCTGTTATTAAAAAAAGCTGTCTCGAAAAAACACTACCGTATAATTTCGAGGCAGCTTATATTAAAGTAAGTATATTATTTTATTCTATTCTTTTTCTGAATAATAATTCTCATATTACCTCCTACCACCAGAACTTCTACCGCTACCTGAGGATCTACTACTACTACTACTACTGCTTCCTCTTACAGAACCCGATGAAGAAGATGAACTTCTGGTTGGGCTACTATAAGTTGAAGAAGAACTAGAACTTCGGGTTGGAGTTGTTGTGCGAACAGGTGTTTGAACTCTTCCACTGCTATTGCTTCGTGATGGAGTTGCATTGATTCCTGAACTTCTAGTAGTTGAAGAAGATCTTCCACTATTTACAGCATTACTACGTGAACTCTGTACGGGAGTTGAACTTCTCTGGTATACCCGAGAAGAAGAACCGCTAGTCCCTGATCTATTAATGGTGCTTGCACCACTTGGTCTTCCTACATCACTTCTGCCTGTAGCACTGCTTCTTGAAACAGCACGTCCTGACCTTGAGTCAATTACTCTTCCTGAATTATCAATGATACGTGTCCTGGATCCTGAAGTTGTGCTTCTTCCTACAGAAGAGCTTCTGGAGCTAGTTGCACTTCTATTATATGTACTAGAAGATCGTCCACTTTGGCCTGATGTGCCAACTGTGCTTCTTGATGAACCGCTAACACCAGAACGTCCAATGCTTGATCTGCCACCACTGGCCGATCTATAAGAACCCGAACTTCTGCCCGATCTATTGCTAGTTAGTCCTGAATAATATCCATCATTAAATCCGTAATTATATCCATTTCCATAATATCCGCCATAATATCCACCGTAATAACCTCCATATCCACCACCGTAGTACCATGGATTGTACCAGCTACTATAATGATAAGGAGAATACCATCCACTATAGCCCCAAGGAGAGTACCAGCTAGAATAACCGTAGCCATATCGCCAAGGAGAATGCCATCCATAAGAGTATGGTCCATACCATGAATCGTACCATGGATAAAAACCTCCCCATCCAATATTTACATTGTAATTGTAACCTCTATTTTCGTAATAGTCACTATATAAATCGTCACCAACGTATATGGTAACTTCATCTGCACCCGTAATTTTTACACTAGACTCTGGATCGTGATATTTGATAATCCGATCTGTATATTCATAGTCTGTATATTCATCAACGGTAGCTTGCCCATTTTCAATGTTTTCGTTTCCACCTCTACGATTGTATTCATCAATATTACGACCGTTAGCTTCTACTACCACATTTGAAGCATTTCCTTGTACTACTACAATTTTTTGCTTCTTCTCTGGTTTTTGCTTCTGAATCGTTTGTATTGGTTTTTTATCGGGATTGGCATATATATCGTCCCATTCTTGGGAATTACCTAGAAAGGGTGTCAATAATAACAATCCTGAAAGTAATAATTTTATTGTTTTCATATTCAAATGCTCCCTTATTTTAGTTTATACTGTTTTCAGCTTATTAGTTTGACTTTAAAACGCATAAATAGTTTAATTTATTTTCAAACTATCTCGTAGAGTTATTGTATCATTAACTTTACAAGTTAACTAACTATACCCACACTCTACATAAATATGATGCACCAGATAGTCAATAGTTGCAGACCATTTCGTTAATAATAATCAATAAGTTATTTATATCTTCACTTTAATTATTCCTATAGGATTATTTCTAATCCATCGTAGGCAATATTAATGTCTTTCTCTAGCTCCTCTGTTACTGCTTTATGCAGCCCCATCTGATGACTTAAATGAGTGAGATATGCCTTTGCAGGATTAATCTTATGAATCAACTCAATTGCTTGATCAATATTTTGATGAGATATGTGCTCACTCTTCCGCAAAGCACTCACAACCAACACCCTTAATCCTTTTAGTTTCACTAACTCTTCATCAGGTACAGTTTTTACATCGGTAAGATAAGCAAAATCTCCAATTCTAAAGCCTAGTATTGGAAGTTTGTGATGAAGCACTCGAATAGGAATAATCTTACTATTTTCTATCAAAAAAGGAGTGCTATCTATTTCTGTTATCTCCAAGTTGGGAATGCCAGCATATTTTTTAGGCATAAAACAATAAGGTATGCGTTGCATTAATGCTTCAGAAACATTTTTCTCGG
>CAYTJC010000184.1:0-4321 GCA_964437875.1 uncultured Dysgonomonadaceae bacterium | reverse complement strand
GGTATTCACTCACAACGAGGAGTTAGCTGTGCAGATTGTCACATGCCTTATACTTCTGAAGGTGGAGTAAAATATAGCAATCATCACGTGAGAAGCCCATTGGCAAGCATCAGCAATACTTGTCAGGTGTGTCATCGAGAAACAGAAGATGATCTAAGGAATGCGGTTTATGAGCGTCAGCGTAGTGGTAATGAAATAAGAAACTTAGTTGAAAAAGAACTTTCAACTGCTCATATCGAAGCTCAGTTTGCATGGGAAAGAGGAGCTAATGAAACACAAATGAAACCTGTTTTAGATATGTTGCGCCAGTCGCAATGGCGTTGGGATTATGTGGTTGCTTCTCATGGAAGTTCATTCCACTCGCCTGTTGAGTATCAACGCATCATGTCTCACAGTTTAGACAGAGCACACAAAGCACGCTTTGAAGTTGCTGGTGTTTTGGCTCAACTCGGATTTACCGGACCAGTTCCTATGCCTGACGTTTCTACCAAAGCAAAAGCACAAGCTTACATTGGTTTAGATATGGATAAAGAGAGAGCCGATAAAAAACAATTTATGGAAACTGTGGTGCCCGAATGGATAAAAACAGCTAAAGCAAACAATAGAATTGCGTCGTTAAATTAGGTGAGGTTTTTTGTCAAAAAAGAACAATAAATTAGTTTTCTAGGCGACATTAATTATCTTAGCGGTTCACTTTTTACATATACATGAACAAAACAGAGAAACCCATTTGGGAGCAGCCTTGGAGGTATGCAGAAGGATTTTATGTGGCTACAGGAATTGCACTGAGCGGTTTTTTGCTACAGATAGCTATAGGCAACCTCCAACTTACTGCGTTTCAATATCCAGTCAATGTCATTATAGGATTGGTTTTTATAAGCTCAATCCTTTTAAGTCACTTCTTTCTTAGAAAAGCTGCCGTAGTTCGGTGGCTTTCTTCTGTATATGCTACTGTGCCAGCTATTATAGTGTTGTTAGGCATAGTTATTATTCTAGGAATTATTCCCCAATTTGTGTCTTATGCTACTAAGGCCGATATACCTCACAATTTGAGCGGGTTGTTTGGTTGGTATCAGATGACTACTTCCTGGACATTTATTTTCATTAGCTACTACACGCTTGTTATTCTTGGTTTCACTATTCTAAAACGCACACGAAGAAAGTTTTCGTGGCGCGATATTGGATTCTATCTCAATCATCTTGGTCTTTTTCTCGCCTTTATGGGTGGCATGTTGGGCAGTGCAGATATGATGCGCATGCGCATGACTGTGAGTGAAGGACAATTGGAGTGGCGTGCATTAGACGAGCTCCAGAATATGGTTGAGTTGCCTATTGCAATTCAACTTGACACCTTTATGATAGAAGAATATCCACCAAAGCTGATGTTGGTAGATTTGGAAAGTGGAAAAGCACTTCCTGAAAACAAACCCGCCGCTTATCTCTATGAAGGTGAAGGGAAATCAACAAAGTTGATGGATTACAATATTGATGTATTGTCTTACTTGCCCAATGCCGCTATTATGCGCGACTCGTTAAACTCTTATGCTGTTCCATATCACTCTGAAGGGAACACTCACGCCATCAAAGTGAGGGTAAGCAATGAGATGATGGAAGATCCAGTAGTAGGGTGGGTCAGTAATGGTAGTTTTACGTTTCCACACAGTGTGGTCTATATCAACAAAGATGTAGCAGTTGTGATGCCCATGCAAGAGGTGAAAAAATACACCTCGCATGTGCAAGTGTTTACTGAAAATGGCGAAAACAAAGAAGCAGCTATAGAAGTGAATAAGCCTTTGCGAATTGCGAACTGGATTATTTATCAATTGAGCTACGATGAGTCTAAAGGTAAGTATTCAGAAACAAGTATTTTTGAATTGGTACGCGACCCTTGGCTACCAGTTGTATATGCTGGTATAATAATGCTATTGGCAGGATCGTTTTATTTATTTATTGTAGGTCCAAAAAACAAAAAATCATGAGCTGGGACTATTTCATATATTTCTCTTCCGTATCTGTCATTCTATGGTTAATAGGAGCCGTAGTAGCATTTAAAACAAATAAGCGACTAATGCCCACTGTCTTCACAGTTGTTGGTCTGATTGTTTTCTTTCTCTTTATCATTGGTATGTGGATATCGTTAGAGCGACCTCCATTACGCACAATGGGGGAGACTCGTCTGTGGTATTCGTTCTTTCTACCCGTTGTTGGGCTTATCACCTATGAGCGTTGGCGATACAAATGGTTGCTATCTTTTAGCACCCTGCTCTCTACCGTGTTTATTGTTATCAATATTGCCAAGCCAGAAATCCACAACAAAGTGCTGATGCCCGCATTGCAAAGCCCATGGTTTTCGCCTCACGTAATTATCTACATGTTCTCGTATGCCATCTTAGGTGCAGTAACCCTTATAGCCATCTATTATCTTTTCAAAGAAAAGAAACTTACTGGAAAAGATAAATTGATGGAGATGACAGACAACTTGGTTTACGTTGGCACTGCCTTCATAACTATGGGTATGTTACTGGGTGCAATTTGGGCCAAAGAAGCCTGGGGGCACTATTGGAGCTGGGACCCCAAAGAGACTTGGGCAGCAGCCACTTGGATTTCCTATCTCATATACATTCACGTTCGCTTAAAGAAAGGTGTTAGCAATCGCACAGCTATGATTGTGATTATCATCTCTTTTGTGATACTCCAAATGTGCTGGTGGGGACTCAACTATTTGCCATCGGCACAGCGAAGCATTCATGTGTACTCTTAATTATTCTTACTATAATGTTGTAACCAATTTGCATTCATTGAAGTTGAACATACTTAAATTATATTGTTATGAAACATATCTATTTAATGTTTGTGTTTTTATTTATGTTTGTTTGTACTCACAATATTGTTGCTCAAGAACTTGATGGAGACTTTACAATAAAAACTCAATTGCGTACTCGCGCAGAATATAGAAATGGAGCTTTGATGCCTCGCTATGAGGGAGATTTGCCGTCTTCATTCATATCTAATAGAGCACGCATATCATTGGGCTACAACAATCAATTTTTGTCGATGGGTCTGTCAGGACAAAATGTGTCAGTTTGGGGAAGCCGTCCACAAATTGAAAATAAAGGAGACTTCATGCTCAATGAAGCCTGGGCAAAACTTACTCACAGCAACTTCTTTGCTCAAATTGGGCGACAACAATTGGCTTACGATGATGATCGTATTTTAGGAACTTTAGATTGGAACCAATCTGGAAGATGGCACGATGTGCTGAAAGTAGGATATGAAAACCCCTCCAATAAACTACATCTGATAATAGGATATAACACCACTGGCGAAACTATTCACAATGGCCAATACTTTGCAGGGGCACAACTTTACAAACGCATGCAAACATTGTGGTATCAGTACAACAATAATCAAGGATTCATGGCTTCATTTCTTGCTCTCAATTTGGGCTTTGAGTCGGGCACACCCGCAACAATCATTGATGAGTCTGTAAGTGAAACCTCATACATGCAAACATTGGGAACTAACTTGTCATACAAAAAAGAAGCTTTGATTTTGCATGGAACCTTCTATTATCAAACCGGAAAGAACAAAGCCAAAGAAAATGTAGCAGCATACATGTGGGCATTTAAGGGAGCGTATGCTATTAATCCAAAAGTATCATTGTCTGCAGGATTAGATTATTTGTCTGGACAAGATGATTCTGATAAATCAACTGCATTCAATCCTCTTTATGGCACCCATCATAAGTTTTATGGCAGCATGGATTATTTTTATGCTTCGGCCTATCCAAGTTATGGACTTTTTGATAAACATGTTTCACTCATTGTAAAACCAATCAATAAGCTAACCTTGGACTTAAGCTATCATCATTTTTCTTCTACTCAATCTATTGTTGTTGATAATAATAAGAAGAAAGGATTGGGTTCAGAAATCGATCTCACACTCACCTATAATCTGCTTCCTTATATCACTGTTCAAGGTGGATATTCAACTATGTTTGGTACAGAGGCTTTTAGTACAGCTAAAGGAGGAGATCATTCTCGTTGGCAAGATTGGGGATGGCTTTCATTGAATATCAATCCACTTATTTTTAAATCAAAGTAGTTTTACATACTGTTGTATCTAATTACTAATGTTCGGTTTTTATACTTTATACTAAATAAACAGCACTAAAACTCTCCATTAAGTGTCATAATGTATATCTTTGCGACATATTAATGCAATACTAGTATTCTATTTTTTTTGATACGTTGCATTGTTATTTATATTTCTAAAAGACACAACACGCTTCATTATGTCCACATTAAGATTTAAAGTAGTA
>CAYTJC010000183.1:0-4327 GCA_964437875.1 uncultured Dysgonomonadaceae bacterium | reverse complement strand
AATTTCGACATGAACTACACTGGGGTTGAAGGCAACCTACCCGAAGAGATGGAGTGGGTGCTGGAGAATCTTAAGAACAAGCATGGTGTTGATAAACACAATTTAGTGCCCATATCATTAGGTTTAGGTCTTAATACATGGCTGAACGATCGTTTTGGTATTGGGCTGCAAGGGGACTATCTTTTGATGCCTCATAAGGATGTAGCCAATTCAATGCAAGGTACCGTAAGACTCATGTGGCGTATTGGAGGTGAATCCAAAAAAGCACAACCTGCTATCCACTATATCGATAGAGAAACAATTGTGACAGGTCCTCCAGTTGAGATTGAGAAAATTGTAGAAGTGCCAGTTCACGTTGCATCAGAGATGTGTGAGTTGTTCAACAATATTTACTTCGACTTTGATAAAGCAACTATTACACGCGAAAGTCACGATGTATTGGATAAGATTGCTGATATTCTTAAAAATGATACTTCAAGACGATATCTAGTTACTGGATACACAGATGCTTGGGGTACTGAGGAATACAACATGAACTTATCGAGAAGACGTGTTGGTGCTGTAGTTCAAGAATTAGAGAATAGAGGAGTACCTACCAACATGATGAAATACAGAGGTGTAGGTAAGAAAGTTTCTTATGCTCCATCCGAAGCTCCTGTTGAAGTGAGAAGAGGTGACCGTAAGGTAGGAGTTGAAATAATCTCTAATATGGATTATTGGGAGTATATTCCAAAGAATGATCAAGACATGTAGTAGGATGGACAAAAATCCGAAATGTGATTCACAATAATGTAAAGTTATAGAAACACATATATTTTAAGAACCCGAAAGAAGATTTGCTCTCATTTCGGGTTCTTTGTATTTACTCTAATCTACTTGTTGATGGTTTGTTTTTCAGTTATTTGAGGACTCAAATTGTGATACGATATACTTATTCTCTTTGTTATTGTTATCTATTCATACTCATTTGAAAATGTTGATGCTGGCAGCAATTCCTCGTTTACCAAGTTTCCTTCGGAAAATGAATTCCAGCCGTAGCGTACAAAGTGAGGTTCAGAAACCTCGTTGCTCCATACTTGCAGTGTATTGTTTTTGATGATAGCATTGGCAGGTTTGTATATTTTGTCTTTCCCTGCAATTTCAACTTCTCTAACAGCTGTGTTGTCACTTGTTTGGAGCGTGTTTGCATACAGAAATGTCACCATTGCTTTGTCTCCCTCAATTCGGATGCTGTCTAATAGTGGGCCCGATTTTACAATGTCTTGATTATAGGTGTCAGCAAGAGCCCATCGCGCCAAACGCTCACCAACTTGTTCCTTTTGTTTGGGATGAACATCGTTTTTGGCACCAATATCGGAAGTAACAGCCATGCCCGATAGCGGAATGTTGTTGAGCAATCTGCGTTGGCTGTCTCTGAAGTGACCCCATGTTTCGCGACCAATTTCCATGCTGGAAAGCTGGGTGTAATAAAAGGGGAACTCATCCTCCCAAGCTTTGCGCCAACTTTGTACCACTGTAGGAAGTAATACTTCGTGAAACTCTACATTGTTGGCGTTCGATTCGCCTTGATACCAGATAGCTCCTGCAATATTAAACTGGGTAATGGGTGCAATTGCACTTTCGTATAAGTATGCGGGCTGATAGGGATGACGCTGATGTGGATTGTTGGCTTGTTTTGTGTTTAGAATTGCGCGTCCTCTTGCCCAGCTATCAATGAAATCGCTGTTGTTCCAATTGTACAAAACATCTACCAACTGCGGGTTGTGCTCCAATGTGTGTCTGTCTATCCATGCTTCGGCGGGCGAGCCACCAATGGAGTTGTCTATCAATCCAATTGGTACACCCAATTTTTCGTGTAGCATTGCTCCAAAGTAATACCCAATTGCCGAGAAATTGGCAGCACTCTCTTTAGTGCTTTGCTCCCAACTGGTGGGTTTGTAGTAGTTCAGTTGGTTTACCTGTTGGAGTGTAGCTTCATCCCACTCTATGTTACTAGTGGGAGCAATCTCTTTCATGTCGAACAGACGTATTTGATTGTTCTCTGCAGTTGCTATTGCTGTTGCTGCATTGTGAGACTGCTTTAGTTGGAAAGCCATATTAGATTGGCCCGAGCAGAGCCATACTTCGCCAATAAGTACATTTGTGAAATTCTTTGATGTAGTTCCATCATTAATTGTGATGGAGTATGGGCCACCTGCAGCCATTGCGGGGAAGGTTGCTTTCCATGTTCCATCTGAAAGTACTTCTGATTTTATTGAAGTTTTATTCAACGCTACGGTAACTTCTGACCTGGGAGTTGCTTTGCCCCAAATAACAATTGGTTTGTTGCGTTGCAACACCATGTTGTTTGAGAAGATGGGTGGTATGTGAAGTCCGGCATATTCTTTACTGATAGCTGTGAAAACTGTATTGGCTAATATTGTTGCTCCTTCAGCAGTAGGATGCAAGGCGTCAGGAAATAAGTCGGGACGACTATAAAGAGGAGTGTGCAAATCTATGAGTCCAACATCATTTGTTTCGGCAATTCGTTCTATCTCTTTCTGAATTTGCCAAAACCACTCGCGTGTACCCGATTTAAATCGAGGATGGGTGTGAAATATGGGGGTTAATTTACAAATCCAAACTTCAGCTCCTTTTGTTTTGAATGTATCTATTAAGGCTTTATAATCTGCATTAAATTCATCGCGATAGCGAGGCCAGTTGCGTGGATCAGTATCATTTAGGCCAAGATGAATAACCACAATGTTGGGGTCGAAGTCTATTGCCTCTTCAAATTCTTTTAGCTTCCAATAGGGGTTGTGTCCTTTCCTCAATAGAGTGGCACCACTGTGTCCAAAATTATTTACTTTATACTCACTCCCCAACATATTCTGCAATTGAACGGGGTATGACTTTGTTTCCCTTTCTGCAATTTTATAGCCATAAGTAACAGAGTTGCCAACACAGGCCACTCTTATTGTGTCTGAAGCTATGGTTGATAAAATGAGTGATGTAAGAATTAGAACGGAAATAAGCAGTCGTTTCATCATTTCAGTATTTTTTTAGTGTAAAGTTATATTTTTCTACCTATACAGTATTATAGAGTTTGTGTGTGATTTGTTATACTTAAATTACAAAGATAAGTTTATTAAATAACTTTTTGAGACTTATTTTTAGTGTAATTTCTTTATATCCCTTCATTCCTACTTCATTAGATTTGTAGTTATTTTCCGCCCAAGTATTGTATTTAGTTTCTAATTCCAAACAAATGTTTGTTGTTAGAGGCATGAGTTGTAGTTTTTTTATACAACTGTTTCTAAACATTTTGTAGGCCTACAAAATGTTTAGAAACAGATGAAACTTGCATCCACGGCCTACAAAATGTTTGAAAAGGCATTATTTTCGTTTTGTTGTCCTAATTCGGCCCATTTATGTCATGAAAATGCAATTCCCGATGAGAGATTCTCTTTTTGTCGCTTGTTTTTTAATCTTACACTGATTTCTTTTCTTTTATGGCTTTATATTTCAACAGGGAGGAGCCTTAAATGATCGATTCTTGCGATTTAAAACATTTTGTAGGCCTACGATTACATTTTGAACAGTTGAATGCCAAATTGTAGGCCTACAATTTGATTTCTAACTTATATTCGATACATTTTCGATTGAATTGTGAAAAATAAGGGGCTTGTATTTACAAATTGACACTTTTGCAAACGTGAAAACAAGGTAAGAGTCAAATAAATTTCCTGACATCTAAAGGAAATACATTTCTTTCGGGTAGGTTTTGAGGTCGAGTTTTATTGTGAAGCAGTAAAATAGGATCAGCATAAAAAAAGAGCCGCAAATATTGTGGCTCCATATTATTACTAAATAAGGGGTGGAAGTTGTTATGTCAAGAGACTTATTGCAAATTGGGGAATGCTCTTGAATCTGCCTTTTATCAAAAGTTAATCATCAAAATTGAATTCGTCTAACTCTAAATTATCGGTAAACTGCTCTAAGTCGCGGCGTTCCTTTTTTGTAGGTCTGCCCGAACCACGTTGGCGATCTACGAAGCCGCTCAACTTATTCATCTCTAATATCTCGTACTCTTCTGGTGGAGTAACGTTTTCCATAAACTCAGGAACAAGCTTAGCTCCCATTCTCTTTTGAGAGATGGCTATCACCTTAAAAGAATAGGTAACAGGTGGTTTTTTCACTTGCACTACTTCGCCAATGCGAATCATGCGAGAGGGTTTCACGTTGTTGCTGTTTATTTGTACTCTTCCTTTTTTGCAAGCTTCTGAAGCAATGGTACGTGTTTTGAAAACTCGTACTGCCCAGAGCCATTTATCAATTCGTACTGCTT
>CAYTJC010000182.1:0-4352 GCA_964437875.1 uncultured Dysgonomonadaceae bacterium | reverse complement strand
TATTGATCTCTTCTACCTTTCCCCATTCGCCTTCTATCACCACCACATCATCAATTTTGATGGGCTGAGTAATGGCTATTTGCAATCCCGAAAGCAATTGCCCCGCACTGCGCTGTGCAGCCAAACCCACAATAATACCTAGCACACCGGCCGATGCCAATATTCCTTTGCCCAAGTTGCGCACCGTGTCGAAAGTCATCAGTGCAATGGCAATAAAAACGATGATGATGATGGCAATAATCACTGCCTCAAACATTCTTATTTGTGTGAGTTTACTCCGTGCCTCCAGATTATCTGAAGTGGTTATGTCCAATTTGTTTTGCGAGTACTTAGATACTGCGCGCACGCCTTGCACCATCAACCAACCGATGGAAGTAATGAGCAGAATCTGGCTTATCTTGGTGAGTACATTGAAGAACTCTGCATCGTCTTGCAGGTATGAACTGAAAATATGGATGGATGTTGAAAATATGATCCATATTGCGGGTACTTTCAGCAGCTTAATCAGGAAATTGTCTATAGATGATTGGGTACTGGATGCACGTTTCTCAAATCTCTTGACAACTTTGTTGAAAATGAAGAGAAACAGCGCAACACATGCCAAAAAGATGAGGGTTATAAAAACCAATCTCCAGTTGTCGTTCCTTTCAAAAAGGTCTCTTAAAAAATCTATCATATCTATTTAATTAAACCTTCAAGAAATGGAACCACTTCGTCTTGCCATGGCAAGCGATATTTAGCGGCTTCAGAGTAATCGCCTACTTTAATAGAGACACCATGTTGGGGCAATGCTCTAAACATGTCGTCATCTGTAGTGTCATCTCCAATGGCCATTACAAAGTCGTACTCTTTTTCTTTGAGCAAACGCTCCACTTCGCTTCCTTTGTTGTAGTTGGGCGATTTGATTTCTACAATTTTGTTTCCACGCATAATTTGTAAATCGTGACGAGCTACGGGACCCATCAACTCATTTACCAATTGTTTTTCCCGCATCTCTGCCAGCCATATATCTGAGTTTCTGTAGTGCCACACCAATGCGGTTTGCTTTATCTCAAGCTCGGAGCGTGGGGTTTTATCAATGGTGCGCTGTATGATATCAAGTATTTCATCGTCCCATACAGGTTTCTCCTTCATGTTTTGATGCCACTCTCCATCACTCTTATAAAATGCTCCATGTTCGGCAGCTAGGTCTAGGTCTATGCCCTCAAACCATTTGTCGAGGATGTCATGATTGCGACCACTATTGATAACCACTTTGTTTCTTTCATCACTAGCCAAGTTTTTAATCAAGCTTACTGTTCTTTGAGTGGGTTTGGCATCCTCTGGGTTTTTTACAAAAGCAGATAGCGTGCCATCGTAATCCAAAACAATTAATCTGCTATTCGCTTTGTCATAATCCTTTTTGAGGAAGCTGAGTTTGTTTTGAGTAATTACTTTCTTGTTGATGTTTACATTCTGTGCTTTAATAGACTCTAGCTCTCCAACAAAGTCACCTGCCCATTTCTTCACTGTTTGTTTTGATATCCGTTTTTGCATTCTCTTCAGACGTTGCATTTTCTCGTCTTCATCCATGGTCAAGGCTTCATAAATAGATCTCTCTATCTCTTCTGTATCGTTTGGATTAATAGTGATTGCATCTGTGAGTTCTATGGCCGCTCCTGCCATTTCGCTTAGGATAAGAACTCCTGGATTGGTGTGTTTTGTGGCAATGTATTCTTTGGCTACTAAGTTCATTCCATCACGCAGAGGGCTCACTAGGGCAATATCAGCAGTGTGATACATGGCGATGAGTTCGTTAAACTCGAAACTTCTATAAAAATAATGAACTGGTGTCCACCCCAAATCAGAATATTCACCATTGATATTCCCAATCATTTCATCTATTTTTATTTTTAGCTCTGCATACATATCTACTTGATCGCGCGAGGGGACAACTATCATTACCAAAGAGACCTTTCCCCAATATTCAGGATGATTCTCTAGGAATTGAGAGAACCCTATAAGTCTATGAAGTATTCCTTTACTATAGTCCAATCTGTCCACTGATAGGATGATTGGATGATTGCCCATGTTTTTTCTGAGCTCAACAACCTTTTCTTTCACCTCTGGCAGAAGGGCTGCGTCGTGATAGTGGTCATAATTGATCCCCATGGGGAATGTGTCCACATGCACTACGCGGTCGCTCAGTTGAAATTCATCTAAGCTGCTTTCCAATTGTAACACTCGGTAGATTGCACTAATGAAGTGACGCATGTAGTCGTGTGTGTGAAAACCTATGAGGTCGGCACCCAAGAGGCCATTCAATACAGCTTCTCTTTTGGGTAATACCCTAAAAAGCTCGTATGATGGGAAGGGTATATGATGGAAGTACCCAATGCTTACTTTGCTTTTCTCTTCTCTTATGAGGGCGGGTAAGAGCATGAGTTGATAGTCTTGCACCCATATAATATCTTCGTCAGCAATAAGAGGCAGTGCTGCATCACAAAATAGTTTGTTTACATCTTGGTATGCTTGCCAATACTCTGCTTTGTAGTCGATATATGAGAAGAAATAGTGACATAAGGGCCAGATTGTGCTGTTGCTATAGCCTTCATAGTATAGCTCTATTTGTTCTTCACTTAGAAAAATAGGATAGAAATTGTGTTTGTTGAGGCGTTCTGTAATCTCTTTCTTTTCATCTTCGTCGTCCGTGAATATTCCGGGCCAACCAATCCAAATTTTTTCAGCGTCGGTTTCTAGCGAACCTAGTCCGGTAGCCAGTCCGCCCTCACTTGGAGATACTGTGAACTCTCCGTTCTCTTCCTTCTCTATTTTCACAGGAAGGCGGTTCGATAAAATAATTAATTTCATTGTGTATATATATATTATGTTTGTAATCTGATGCTTGTGTCTTTTATTATAACGCTGTTGAGGGTTAAAAGATTAACATGTTCCATGTTTTAACATTTGCCCATTTTATATGTTTAATAAAACTAGATGGAGGTTTGCTCTGTATAGAGGATATTTGTTGAACTGATGAAAAGAGGCATTTGAGTTTTGTTAAATAGGTGCTCAGTTAAAATAAAGTGTAAAATTGCTATGTTGAGTTTGCAATTTGAGAAATAAGTTGTAATTTCGTAATCCTTATAGAAACAGTATTAAGTGGAATCATTTTTCAGTACGCACAAATATCTTATTGACAATATAGATTCAAATCTATACCGCCGATATCTGATGGATCAAATAGATTGGTCGCATCGGCTTATTGGTATAAAAGGATCGAGAGGAGTTGGTAAAACTACATTGCTATTGCAGTATGCCAAAGAGAACGAAGATAAGTGCAAACAAAAATGTTTATATATAAATCTCAATCATTTCTATTTTACGGAATGTTCATTGGTCTCCTTTGCTGGTAAATTTATAGAAATGGGTGGGGAAACTTTGTTAGTAGATCAGGTTTTTAAATATCCAGATTGGTCTAAAGAACTTAGAAAATGCTATGACTTATATCCTAGCTTGAAAATAATTTTTACGGGTTCTTCTGTTATTAAATTAAAAGAGACTAATTTGCACATTGGTGATGTTGCATATTCGTACAATCTGCATGGTTTTTCTTTCAGAGAATATATTGGTGCTATAACAAAAACGGTGTTGCCTTCTTATTCTATAGAAGAGGTTGTGGAGAATCACAGGGTTGTAGCAAGTAATGTTTTGAGTGTTGTAGATGTAGATAAGTATTTTTCAGACTATATTCATCATGGTTACTATCCGTTCTTTTTTGAGAAAAGAAACTATTCGGAAAATTTGCTGAAGACTATGAATATGACGTTGGAAGTAGATGTGCTCTATATCCAAGAGATAGAACAGAGTTATCTATCTAAGATTAGAAAGCTTTTTTATTTGTTGGCCATTCAGTCACCTACTTCTCCAAATGTTAGCCAACTTAGTATAGATTGTGGCATTTCGCGAGCTACAGTTATGAATTATTTGAAATATTTGCAAGATGCCCGTTTAATAAATATGCTTTATAAAACTGGGTGTGGTTTTCCTAAAAAACCATATATGGTGTATATGAATAACACCAACAGCATGTTCCCTATTAAACGTGGGGAGGTTGAACAACAAGATTTGAACGAAACTTTTTTTTATAATCAGGTAAATGTTTCGGCTACTGTGAGAAAAGGACGACGCAAGAGTCAGTTTCTGGTAAACAATAAATACAACTTTAAGATAGAATCGCAGAATAAAAAAAATACGAAAAGCCATTCACTGTTTGTTATAGAAGATACTATGCAAACTAAGGAACACAATGTAATTCCTTTATGGCTTTTTGGGTTTTTGTATTAAGAACAGCAAAGTCAGCTGTCATTAAT
>CAYTJC010000181.1:0-4365 GCA_964437875.1 uncultured Dysgonomonadaceae bacterium | reverse complement strand
AAATACATCAAATCAAAATGAATTCCTTCTAATAGAAGATCTGTAGCAACCAATGTTCTTTGGTCTTTATTATCTATTACAGCAGCATCGTCTCCCACTCCTTTAAGAGATGATGGTTGTTTAAGCTCTATCTTTTCCGTTAGTCTCTTAATAAGTCCAAATTCGCCCAATGTAGCTATCTCTGTTCTCATAGTTATCCTCGTTTATTTTTCACACACTCTTAATGAATATCTTTTGCAACATAAGCAAAAGAAAAAAACGAGTAAGAAGGGTTTTGCATTACACAATATCCCTCCTTTACTCGTTACATATAGCTTCTTATCTATTATATTTTCTGGATAATTTCGCGCATAATCTGAGCCATCTTTGGCTGAGCTATTTTTGCGGCCTCTTGCACTTCTTCGTGCGTAACTTCCACAATCTTACCTATTACCCCTAAGTCTGTAATAATTGAGAATGCCAATACTTTCATTTTTGCATGATTGGCTACAATCACTTCGGGTACAGTTGACATGCCCACAGCATCTCCACCAATTATACGAAGCCAGTTATACTCAGCTGGTGTTTCAAAAGTAGGTCCTGTAAGGCCAATATAAACACCATGTTGGAGTTTAATATTGTTTTTATTCGCAATCTCCATAGCAAGCAAACGCAATTCCTTGTTATAAGCCTCGCTCATATCGGGGAAACGTGTTCCCAACTCTTCAAAATTTTTGCCATGCAAAGGGTGTTCTGGGAATAGATTGATATGATCTTCTATAAGCATTATATCACCCACATCAAAGCTAGAATTCATTCCTCCTGCTGCATTCGATACAAAAAGATACTCAATTCCCAATGCCTGAAAAACACGAATAGGAAAAGTAACCTCTTTCATGTTGTAACCTTCATAGTAGTGAAAGCGACCTTGCATAGCAAGTACTTTTTTTCCTCCAAGGGTACCAATAATAAGTTTTCCACTATGTCCTTCCACTGTTGAAACAGGGAAGTTTGGAATTTCGGGATAAGGTATCTCAAATTTATCTTCTATTTCATGAACTAATTCACCAAGACCTGTTCCCAGGATAATAGCAGTATTTGGAATCTCTCCAATTTTACTCTTTAGGTAGTCCGCTGTTTTTTTGATAGTCTCTAACATGATTAATTATTTTTTGATTAAATGATTTATTTTCCGTGTTTTCTAAGAAAGACACATTAATTGGCAAATAAAATAGTTTCTTTTTCAGTTCATCGCTTAAATAAAGCAATGCTTGCAACCTAACCGAATCTTTCTCGGTGGTGATAATAATTTTGTCGCCCGATAACTCTGCAAAACGCTTTTCTATAGTCTTTACATCATCTTTATTGAAGAAATGATGATCGGGGAAAAATAATGTATGTAAGTTATAAATCTTTTTGTTCAGTTTATCTTCTAATGGTTTAGTGGAAGCAATACCCGTTACAAGCAACACTTGTTTCTTTCTAATATCGTCTAGTGAGTAATCTTCTGTGTTATGATTAGGAAAAACAGGCTTCAACCTATTGTACTGAAATCTTGTGAAGTAAAGTGCCTGAAAAGGAAAAAGGTTCAACCCATTTGCAAAAATACGAAAGTTGATAGGCTGCATCTCTTTGCCACACTTGGTAACTACAACAATAGAAGCTCTATCTTTTCGAGATAAAGGTTCACGTAATCTTCCGGCAGGCAAAAGTTTATCTTCGTATATTGGTCTATTGCTATCGACGAGCAAAACAGACAATGATGGTTTCACATACCGGTGCTGATAACCATCGTCCAATAAAATCACATCGGGTTGCAAAGAACTCTCTTGTGCCAACAGATACTCTATGGCATTGCGCCTGTTTTTGTCAACAACAACAGTTGTTGTTGGATATTTCAGTTTTATTTGCAACGGCTCATCGCCTACCCTCTTCACATCCGAATTAATCTCTACAACTTGTAGATTCCTACTTTTTCTTTTATATCCTCTGCTCACCACTGCTACTTTATAATTGTCAGCTAGTAGGTCAATGATATATTCTATATGAGGAGTCTTGCCAGTTCCACCAACTGTTAGATTACCTACACAAATTACTGGAATAGGATATTCTTCTTGTTTTAGGAAACCATTATCGAACAAAAGATTACGTAACTCTACAGCGAGGCCATAAATCCACGATAAAGGAATTAAAGATCTTCGTATTCTTGGTTGTGGTTTGAGCATAGAGTAAAACGCAATCTAGTTTATAAAAAAATGTCTTTTAGTTTACATTAAAATTGTATGGCAAACGAGCCTGAACATAGTCTTGGTTCTTTATATCTTTAATAAGCGAAAGTACTTGATAATGCTCGCCTAAGTACTCTTTCATGGTCTCTGCAGCAATGTCTTTTTGTTTGTTATCAAGAAGCTCCTCTATAAAACTACGCTTTTTAGGATATTCATATACGAGATAATCATCAGCTAAGTCAGCTAAGTCAGCTGCTATTTCAATAGCTTTCTTCATATCGCCAAGCTCGTCAACTAAACCTATATCTTTTGCTTGACTTCCAGTCCATACACGTCCTTCAGCATATAAAGCAAGCGTGTCCTTTGGTATATTACGCCCCTCAGCACAACGAGTAAGAAACAATTCGTAACCACGCTCTACATATGATTGTAAAATTTGTTTTTCATCATCTCTCATTGGTCTCGCAAAATTACCAAAATCGCCATATTCGTGAGTTTTCACGACATCGATATTTAATCCAATCTTTTCACTTGTTTCTTTCATATTAGGGAACATTCCAAAAATACCAATAGAACCAGTAATAGTTGTTGCTTGGGCAACAATTTTATCTGCATTACATGCGATATAGTATCCACCCGAAGCTGCCACATCACTCATTGATACTACAACTGGCTTTTCCTCTTTTAAATCTGCTATTGCTTTCCATATTTGCTCTGAAGCATAAGCACTTCCTCCTGGAGAATTAACACGCAGAACAACAGCTTTAATATCTTTATTTTTACGCAACTTCTCTATCTCGTTTACCAAATATTTGTCTTGTATGTTGCTTGAGCCAGTCCCTGAGGTTATTTCTCCAACAGTATATAATAGTCCTATACGATTTTTAGAAGTCTTGATTTTGTTAGGTTTCACCGACTTCATATCAGTTATACCAGCCGATGGGATTTTTTCGTCTTCCTCAATATCTAAAAGTGAACGGATATAGCTTTTCATATCAGATTCATAAAGCAACGTATCCACTAGACTTGCTTGCAATAAAAACTCAGAGTCTTGCATCATTGGCATACTATTTACTGTAGTATTCAATTGAGCTAAATCAATGCTGCGCGAGTGTGCAATATCATTGCCTATTGTGTTCCACAAATCATTTAAGTAAGAAGATACTTGTTCGCGATTAGCGTCGCTCATTCCAGTTAGAATAAATGGCTCAACAGCCGACTTGTATGTTCCCACTTTGAAAACTTGAATTTCGATACCTAGCTTGTCTAGCGCATCTTTATAAAACATTGGCGTAGATGCCAAACCATGCAAATCTAGCATGCCTTGCGGATTTACAACAACCTTATCTGCTACAGATGCCAAATAATATCCTCCTTGTGTGTAAGTATCGGAATATGCTACAATAAACTTCCCCGATTCTTTAAATTTCAACAATTCGCCTCTAATTTCAGCAAGAGAAGCAGTGGATGCTGCAAACATCCGAGAATCAATGTATATGCCGCGAATTTCATCAATGTCCTTAGCTTTTCTAATGGCACTAGTTATATCATTAAGTCCCATTGACGTGGGCACGTATGATCCGAGCACTGCTGAAAATGGATCATCTTCTGACATTCGCTCGGTGATATTTCCTGACATCTTTAGATGTAAAACAGAATTATCTTTCAATTTAAATGTAGTTTTACCTACATCTCCAACCATAGTACCCATAAACCCAAAGAAGAGAATAATAGACACTATAGAAAAAAGGATATTAGCGATTAAAAAGCCTAATGCAGACGCTAATACAATTTTAAAAAAATCTTTCATACATGTTGAAATTTAAGAAGTTATATTGAGTAAACAAATTTAGGGAAAAATATTGCATTGAGCAATTATAAGAGCGTAATATTCACGTTTCCTCTTTATTTAGTTATATTCATTTAACTGAATAGGGACATCTATCTAAATATGATGAAAATGAAACAACAAATCAAGTATTTATTTTTAAATAATGTACTTTTGCAAATTAAATCTGAACGTCACGCAACGTTTTCATCTTTTTACCATCTAGATAGTGAATGCGGAAGGAATGGAAAATAGACAACTGATAGCAGCATGTAAAAAACAAGATACAAATGCACAACGAGAGTTATATGAAACGTATGCTCCACGTAT
>CAYTJC010000180.1:0-4415 GCA_964437875.1 uncultured Dysgonomonadaceae bacterium | reverse complement strand
GAGGGTGTATTAATGCAGTATGTTGCTTTTTGTTAAGGTTTAAAAATTCAATTATGTATGTGCTTGTGCACGCATAATTGTAAGTATAGCAATTTGTGAAATGCCGTTATTGGATAATTTGTGAGTGACACAAAAATGGCAATAGTTTTTACAACCATGAGTTGTCTATTCGTTCCCACTATTTACTGCCTTAAAAGCTAAAAGCCTGACAAATATCACCTCATTGCCTACACTTTCCCCACAAATATAGCACTTAATTTTGAATATAAGGGGTTTATGTCAACTATTTTGTTTAATATTGTAACCGTCTAACTGTGAACACGTAAAACCTTGCTGTTCGCTTAATTGTAAATTTATATGATAGAGATACAGATTGGGTTTATGAAGGATTTGAGGAACTTCGAATTTAAAGATTTGTTCTTAACAATTTTATCGAGGGTGGAAGAAGTAAGCATTCAAACTCCCTCAATAAAAGCATCTTACGAGAAACTCGCACTGCACGCTACAGAACTGAATCGGATGTATAGCAGAAAACCAGGATGTTTGCTCACAAATGTTATTGATAAGCAAATCAAAACTCGCACTCAATATTTGAGTTGCTTACGCCTCATAGTAGAGGGCAAGAAGCTATCAAATAGGCCTGAAGAGCGTATTCACGCAAAGAGACTGCACTTTTTTTTAGAAAATAGCAAAGAATATCTTTATAAACCCACCCTTAAGAATCAACAAAAGGCGGTGACAGATTTGCTCATGGACATAAAGGTGGATAGCCAAATTGAAGCAGCTGTGTCTAAGTTAGATTTGGTTGACTTGTTGGAAGATATTGGATCTCTAACAGACGATATAAAACGCAATAAACTTGCAAGAGAGAAAGTGCAAGAGGCTGCAGAGGTGAATGGGCAGCTGCTCAGAAAGGCTGCCTACGGTGATTTGAGAAAATTTATATCTCTGTTAGAGGGGATGTATGATATTGCTCCAGATGCGGAAAAAGAAAAAATACATTATATTATTTCGGTCATAAACCAAGAGGCTATAAGGTCTCGCAGATTGTTAAGATCGGAAATTACTAAGCGGAAAAACAAAAGAGAGGCTAAAGCTGCAGTGATGAGTTTGATAGAAGCACGGCAAGATTCAGGGCAAGATGTTGAATCAATTGATAGTGAGGAGTGAGGAGTGAATGATAAGTTAAGAGTTAAGAATTAAGAGCTAAGAGTTAACTCGCTGGTTTGCAGATTGGAGAAGCCTTTTGCGAGCTGTGGTATTTGACGAATTACGAACTTTATAGGCCTCCAATGGCCATATTAGTTGAATATTGTGTACTCCGTTCGCGCCGATCGGTGTGTTTGCGTAGCAAAAAACCTGCTTATTCCTATTTGGAGTAAATTTAGCTCTCGTAACACACACACGCATTATAAAATACGTGCTACTTAGCATGACGCCAAAAAAGACGCCCAGCATAGGACGTCTTTTTTGTTGATACTTTGCAATCAATGTAATCGACATTTATTTATGTTCTATAAGTTAGCACATAAACTGTTTTTTTTACTCGGGTTGAAACATGTGAGATTGTCAGATTTGCGTAAAGTGTATGACCGTGCACTAAGAAAGGTAATTGTCAATTATCACTTTTCAATTGAATAACTTTCCTATCTTCTTCTATTGCCCCCACCTCTTGGAGCACCCCCTTTATTTTTGTTTCTAGCAGCAAAAAACTCCTGTTTCCTTCTGTTTTTCTCCTTCTCAAAGGCTTGCTTCTCTTTAGCATTCATTGGTCTGTCGGTTTGCGGGAAAGGATTGTTTTTTACAACCTCTATTTTCTGACCAATTAGTTTTTCAATGTCTTTTACATAAACATTCTCTTCTGGTTCGCAAATGGATATAGAAATACCTTCATCGCCAGCTCTTCCACAACGTCCAATACGGTGCACATACGTTTCTGCAATGTTAGATACATCGTAATTGATAACATATTTCAGCTTGTCAATATCTATACCCCTTGCAGCAATATCAGTGGCAACCAATACCCTTATTTTTCCATCCTTAAAATCTTGCAAAGCTCTCTGTCTTGCATTTTGAGCTTTATCGCCATGTATGGCTGCTGCTGTTATCTTCTCCTTTTTCAAGTTGCGGGTTATTCTATCGGCCCCATGTTTGGTTCTGGCAAATAGCAACACTTGATCAATCTTGCGGTCGCGCAGTATATGATTGAGTAAATCTTTCTTTGTAGATTGGTTGGTATAGTAGAGATATTGCTGAATTGTATCGGCTGTAGAGGATACTGCACTTGCTTCTACTTTTACGGGGGCTTTCAATATCTTTCGCGAAAGCTTCACAATGTTGTAGGGCATTGTTGCCGAGAAAAACAACGATTGACGTTTGGCGGGTAGTTGGGCAATTACTTTTTTGATGTCGTTGATAAAACCCATGTCAAGCATGCGGTCTGCCTCGTCCAACACAAAATATTCAATATCATTCAGTTTCACATAGCCCTGATCCATCAAGTCGAGCAATCTTCCGGGTGTTGCCACAAGTATATCCACACCTCTGCGAAGAGCTGCGGTTTGAGTGCCTTGTTTTACGCCACCAAAAATAACGGTGTTCTCTAGTCCTGTATATCTCCCATATTTGCCAAAACTATCACCTATCTGAATAGCCAGTTCGCGCGTGGGAGTGATGATGAGTGCATTAATTTTTCGTGGTCTGTTGTGTTGTTGACGGTCTAGGTACATGTGATGCAGAATGGGGATAGCAAAAGCAGCCGTTTTACCCGTACCTGTTTGAGCACTTCCCAGCACATCTCTTCTGTTTAATAAAAGGGGTATTGCTTGTTCCTGAATAGAAGTAGGGGTTGTATATTTTTCTTCTTTGAGAGCCTTCAAAATAGGCTCAATAATTTTCAAATCTTCGAATTGCATTGTTTAAATTTTTAATCCCATTCTGAAGTATATAAAAGAACTCTTGTGGGATGATGTATATATTAAAGGGTCAAAGGTAGTGTATTTACAACACATAGCGTGAATATTAGGTGGCTGATTTTTAACAACTGGAAGAATACAGACGTTTTTAAGTGTTTTTGTTACAACTTTGATAATTGTGCAGTCTTATACTGAGGTGACAGCGCATGTGTGTTGGTAGGGAAGTATGGAGTGTGTTTTAACATTAGTATATGATTTTATTTTTAATTATCTTTATTGTTTAAATTATAATTAAATAGTGAACAAACACCCTATAGATGGACAATCTAATTACAGTAATTTCTTTTACCCTGCCTCATGACGCTCATTTTGCGAAAGCAAAGCTTCAATCTGAGGGGATAGAGGTTTTCATAAAAGATGAGATGACGGCTCATGTAAACAACTTTTACTCCAATGCCATTGGCGGAGTGAAACTACAAGTGAGAAGTGCAGATGTTGATAATGCCCAACGTATTTTGATTGAAGCGGGATACATAGATGCACACAAAGACAAACCAAATAAGTTATTGGTCAAATTTGAGCAACTATCGTCTCAGTGGCCATTGATTGGGAGGTTGCCCGTAGAATTGAGAGTTGTAATTACTGCGGCTCTGCTTGTGAGTGTTGTGGTGGTGACAATTGTGTTGGTAGCGTTGCCGTAAGGTGGAAAACAATCATTTTATTTCCCTATCATCAAAAAAACAACTTTCTTTGCATGCCGGAATTATATTATCATGACACTCTATTTATCCAATTAAAACAATAACTTTAAAGAAAGTGTTATAACTACTTAGAAACAAACTTACATTTAGCTTTACACAATGGAGTATAAGGCTGGATGTTTTTATTTTATATATGAAAATGAAAAAACGATTTAATTTGTCATTACTGTTAGTTCTTTTGGCACTCACAGTAACTTCTTGTGCGGGCGATAAGCTAAAGGATGGAACATACAACTTTGAAGTGTATGCAACGAATGATTTGCATGGACGATTTTTCGACTCACTCTATGTGAGTAACAACGGCCACGAAACACATCAGCATTCGTTGGCTTCTGTATCTGCTACAATAAAGGAGGCAAGAAGCAATGTGGGTGAAGAAAATATAGTGTTGCTTGATATTGGCGATCACTTGCAGGGAGATAATGCAGTGTATTACTCCAACTTTATAGATACAGTGTCGGAACATATATTCTCACGGGTGATGAACTATGTAGGCTACGACGCTACAGTTGTAGGCAATCACGATATTGAGCCTGGGCCTGCTGTGTATGATAAAGTGGTGAAAGAACTCAACATGCCTTATTTGGCTGCCAATGCCATTGACACTAAAACGGGCAAACCTTACTTTGAGCCTTATACTATTTTGAACAAAGGTGGGGTGAAGATAGCTGTTATTGGGATGACCAATCCGAATATTCCTAACTGGCTTGCACCACACTTGTGGGAAGACATAGAGTTT
>CAYTJC010000179.1:0-4448 GCA_964437875.1 uncultured Dysgonomonadaceae bacterium | reverse complement strand
ACTCTACAATGCCAAGCTCTCCGGCTTTACGCAGATCATCCAATCCTGAAACAGTTTCACCAACAGCCAATTTTGCCAAACCACGATTGAAATAAGCTTCTGCAAAGTGTGGCTCCAATTTAATAGCCTCGGAGTAATCTGAAATTGCACCTCTATAGTCTTTTTGAATACTCAATATTTCGGCACGATTATAATAAGCATAAATAAAAGCCGGTTCTAAAGCAATTACTTTATCATAATCTTTAACGATTACATCATACTCCAACGTTTTCTTTGAAACCTCGGGTATAATGGGAGCACCAGCAATTGCTACTTTGTCTTTTCCCAATGGAAGTTTCATCCTTGTAGTTAAATCAGACATACGTGTTTTAGATCCTTCCATATCGGGATTGTACTCTATCTGCTTTGATCGTGCCAATGCTCTTACAAAATAGGCTAACGCAAACTGAGAGTCATTTGCAATTACTTTGTCAAAATCTTCAATAGCAATTGCATAATCTTGAACGAGCATAAAGTCTATGCCTCGCCCAAAGTATAAGTGAGAGTTATCTGTTTTTTCATCTATCAACTTAGAGTAATTTTCAATAGATCGAAAATGTGTCTGCACTTGTAGTTCATTGAGCGAAGCCTCAGAGTTTGTAGCTCTTATTTTCCATGTCAAACCCAACGTATTGTTTGCCTTATCTATCAATGCAGAATAATAGACGGGGCGCTGTACCTCATAAGGCTTTTCGTAATAGGTGATAACAAATTTAGGCTCAAGCAGAATCTCATTCTTTATGTTTTGAACCTTACCTCTTGTTTCACTCTTATATTTTAACTTCTCTTCCTTTTGTTTATCAGCTACCACAAGCATGCTAAACTTCTCAATGTCTTTGTCTGTTTCTTCACGTGTACCAGTTGTTTCTGACTTCTCGGAATTATCTACAAAAGCCAACTCTTCGTTGGCTATGCGTTGCTTGGCTTGAGCTTCTTTTGCCCGAGCCAATTTATAATCCGTTTCAGCACCTTGCAAGTCATTCATTTGGCGTTTTAGTTGAGCACGAGAGTAATACCCTTGAAAGAAATCGGGATGCTCTGCCAAAACAACATTCAAGTCTTCTAAAGCTCCTACATTATCACCTATTTCTGCATTCAACATTGCGCGGTTCAAATAAGCAATTGTGTTGGAAGGCTCTAATTCTATCACTTTATCAAAATCCTTGATCGCTCTATTATTGTCAGCAACCTGTGCACGAAGCAATCCGCGGTTGAAACGAGCTATCAAATTATTAGCATCCATTTCTATTACACGATCATAATCGGCCATAGCTCCACGCAAATCTTTGAGATGATAACGAACCAATCCTCGGTTTATATAATTTCCTTCAAAATAAGGATCTAAACGAATGGCTTCATCAAGGTCTGCAAGGGCTTTGTTGTAGTTTTCTTGTTGTAAATATAAAATACCACGTGCTGCAAAAGAGTGCGAAGTATATGGGTCTTTGTCTATTGTAAGATTATAGTTTTCTATAGCTTTTACAGTATCTCCCTTCTCCAAAAACATAGCTGCTCTCATCAGATAACCTGGAGTATAGTCGGGATATATCCTTAGGAGATCTTCAAATGTTTGCTCTGCTTCTATAAACTGCTCCAACTCTATATTTACAATCCCCATATTGAGAAGCGTTATTTTATCTTCGGGCAAGTAATCCAAGCTTTCTCCATAGTCTTCTGCTGCACCCTCGTAGTCTTCTCTATTTTGACGAGCTGCTCCTCTTAGCTGATAGGCTCCCAACCAATAGGGATTGCGTTCTAAACACAAGGTGCAATCATCTTCAGCTCCTTTAAAGTCATCTAAAAAAAACTTTGCCATACCCCTATAATAATAAGGTGCAGCTAAATATGGCTTAGCTCCAATTACTTGATTAAAGTATTGTATGGCCAAAACGTAATCTTCAAAATAAAGAGCGTTGCGACCTATAAGCATAACTCTTTCTGTATTCACCTGAGCTGTTGCAGTGGTTGTAGCAGCCGAGAGAGAAAGAATTAAAAACAAATTGATAAATAGTCTTTTCATAATTTATAAGAACATCAAAAGAATTGAATCTTTGCTTCGTGTTTAGAAACACTCAAAGATACATAACCTGTGTCACCTAAAAAACTTGAATAAGTAATAGTTTCAGTGCAGACACTATATTTAGAGCAATGAAAGAGAAATAAGTTTAATAAAAACAATGAGCAATTAGTCAATTAAAATTGAACGCTCTTCATTATCCTCTATTACAATCTGCACTTTCACCACATCTTCAGGCAACAACGACTCAACAAGCTCTGGCCACTCAATGAAACAGATGTGTCCACTATAGAAATAATCTTCATAACCAAAATCATAAGCCTCTTCAATAGTTTTGATGCGATAAAAATCAAAATGATAAATTGGTTCTCCATCACTTTTCTCATATTCGTTTACAATAGAGAAAGTTGGACTGGTAATTGTTTCGCTAACTCCTAAAGCACTGCAAATAGCTTTGATAAAAGTAGTCTTTCCTGCACCCATTTCGCCGTAGAAAGCAAAGATTTTTCGATCTTCCATGCTTTCGATAAACTTGTTTGCAACAACATCCAAATCAGATAAATTATTCAATAGAAGCTTCATATATATAATTAAGCATTAAGGACTTTAGGATTCAGTACAAAATTAGATAAATAAACCGAATGTGAGATACAATCTTCAAGTCCGAATTAAAACTTTTATGGTTTAATGACCAAAAGAGAGCTATATACAGGAATATATTAGATAGATTTAATTTAGTTGCTAAAATTTACTATATTTGTTTATAAAATACAACCATTAAATTATCTTACAAATCACAATTATGAATCTATCAGAAAAATCACAACATTACATTTCTCTCGAAGAGAAACATGGTGCACACAATTATCACCCACTGCCTGTAGTTTTAACCAAAGGGGAGGGTCCTTTGGTATGGGATGTTGACGGTAAGCAATATTTCGATTTCCTATCAGCATACTCAGCAGTAAATCAAGGACATTGTCATCCAAAAATTGTGGAAGCACTCAATAGACAAGCACAAACTTTATGCTTAACATCGCGGGCTTTCTATAATGACTGCCTCGGGCCCTATGAAGAAATGATGACAGAGCTTTTTGGATATGACAAACTCCTCCCCATGAATTCTGGAGCCGAAGCAGTTGAAACTGCACTAAAACTGACAAGAAAGTGGGCCTATCAGGTGAAAGGTGTTGCAGAAAATGAAGCTATTATTGTTACTTGCAATAATAATTTTCATGGAAGAACCATCTCTATTATTTCTTACTCCACAGACAATAATGCAAAAAAAGAGTATGGACCCTATACTCCTGGTTTTGAAGCAATAGAATATAATGACGTAAAAGCGTTAGAAAGCATATTAAAAGAAAAAGGAAAATACATTGCAGCTTTTTTAGTTGAACCTATACAGGGGGAAGCAGGAGTAGTAGTGCCAGATGATGGCTATCTTAAAACATGTTACGATCTGTGCCAGCAGCACAATGTGCTTTTTGTAGCAGACGAAATACAAACAGGCATTGCCAGAACAGGGAAAATGCTTTGTTGTGATCACGAAAACGTGAGACCTGATATTATAATTTTAGGAAAAGCACTGTCAGGAGGAGTGCTCCCTGTTTCAGCTGTGCTGTGCGACAACGAAATAATGATGACTATCTCGCCCGGACAACATGGATCTACATTTGGAGGATTTCCTCTGGCTTGTACGGTTGCAACTGCAGCTATGAAAGTTGTGGTAGATGAAAA
Organism: uncultured Dysgonomonadaceae bacterium; assembly: GCA_964437875.1. Taxonomy (GTDB): domain Bacteria; phylum Bacteroidota; class Bacteroidia; order Bacteroidales; family Dysgonomonadaceae; genus UBA2632. The sequence goes on along the minus strand of CAYTJC010000179.1, from coordinate 652 downwards.
CTTAGCAGAAAAGGCTGATAAGTTAGGCAAGCTTTTCAGAGCAAGAATGAAAGAAACTAACTCACCTTTCATAAAGTTAGTTAGAGGCAAAGGTCTATTGAATGCAGTAGAAATACAACCCCATAATGGAAAAACAGCATGGGACGTTTGTGTGGAAATGTCAAAGAATGGGTTACTAGCAAAACCTACCCATCAACATATTATTCGTTTTGCTCCTCCTTTGGTAATTAGCGAAGAGCAACTCTTGGAAGGATTAGATATAATAGAAAAATCAATAAAATCATTAGAATAAAATGCAAACTGCAAAAAAGATATTAATGGTTCGTCCTGCTCATTTCACTTATAATGAGCAGACAGCTAAGAATAACCACTTTCAGAAGAAAACTTCTTTATCAAATGTAAATGAAAAAGCTTTGGCGGAGTTTGATAATTTTGTAGAGGTTTTGCGACGTTATAAAATTGAAGTTGTGGTAGTTCAAGATACCATTGAACCACATACCCCAGACTCTATATTTCCAAACAATTGGTTTTCTACACACACTACAGGAGAGCTCATTCTCTATCCGATGTTTGCAGAAAACAGAAGGTTAGAAAGAAAGCCAAATGTTTTAAAAGCTATTGTAGACAATTACCAAGCTCATAAAACTATAGA
>CAYTJC010000178.1:4168-4458 GCA_964437875.1 uncultured Dysgonomonadaceae bacterium | reverse complement strand
GAGGTGATAATATAACATCACATCTTGTACCTTTATCTACAGGTATTGATATGGTAAAAGCTGCTATTGAGCTTTCGATAGGTTTATCTCCAGATTTAACTGCAAAGTTTGAAAAGGGAAGTGCTATTCGTTATATATTGCCAATGGAAGTAACATCAACTGAAGCTTGGGGTGTGCAAGATGCTTTGAAATTGGAAGGTGTAAAAGAAATTATTGTTAATGAGGAGAAAGTCAATGTTGCTGAAATTAAAAGTAGTAATGATAGGTTAGGTTATATAATAGGTGGAGGT
>CAYTJC010000178.1:0-4158 GCA_964437875.1 uncultured Dysgonomonadaceae bacterium | reverse complement strand
CAACAATTGAATTAGCAGTTGGGAAAATACCAGATGTTGCAGCAAAAATTAAAAAAGGGAGTGCTATACGCTATATTAATACTAAGCCTGGTAGAATTTGTGGTATTTTTGGATTAAAAGAAGCAAAGAAAATAGATGGTATAATTGAAATATTAATAACAAAAGAAGTTGGAAGTAAAACATCTCAAATTTATAGTAGCAACGATAGAGTAGGGTATGTTATTGCTCAAAATGATACTGCAAAAGATGCAATAAACACATGTAAGAAATCAATTTCAAGGATTGAAATTCAAATTAATCAAAATAACATATAAACAATGAATATAGAAGCTGATGTGCTTTCAATTGAAAAGCAAGTTTATTTCAATAAAATCAATAGTTTAATAAAGGTTTTCAAAAAAAAAGGAATTCATTCTTATTATGCCGATAGTAAAAAAGATGCACTAAATTCCGTGTTGAATCTTATTGATTCATTTGAAAATAAAACTACTATAGGAATAGGCGATTCTGTATCACTACATCAAATAGAGTTATTTGATAAATTAGAAAATCTAAATCAAGACTGTTCAATTGAAATGATAAATCCTTTTGAGAGATTAGAAGATGGACGTTTTAGCGAATTTAGAGATTTACCTAACGAATGGCTTCCTTCAGATATATATGATGCAGCGCATAAGAGAGTTTGGGAGAAGGCTAGAAAAGCACTTACTTCAGATATTTTTATAACTGGAGCAAATGCTATAACCATGAATGGTCAAATAGTTTCTACAGATGGTGTGGGAAACAGAATTTCTGCTGTAATATTTGGTCCACACAAAGTCATTATTGTTATTGGTAGGAATAAAATCGTTGGTGACCTTGACCAAGCAATGGATAGAATAAAAAACATCGCTGCTCCTCTCAACCATTTAAGACACGCTGAAAAACACAGAATAAGAAGTAGCGACGAACCGATCAAGAATGATTCATTGCATCAGTTATCAAATTTACCATGTGTAAAAAAAGGATATTGTACTGATTGTAATAGTCCTCAGTGCTCTAGAAGATGCACAATGATTATGGATTCAGGAACTGGCGGTATTTATAAAGATCGTATACACTTAATAATTGTAAATGAAGACTTAGGTCTCTAAAAAGGAAAGATTATGAAAAAAAATGAATTAGGTCTATATTTTGAAGACTTTGAAGTAAATAGTGAAATTAAGCATTCTCTGTCCAAAACTATATTTGAGAGTGATAATAACTTATTTAGTTTGCTAACAATGAATCATCATCCTGTTCATACGAATCTCGATTATGCAAAGAAGAATCAACATGGTGAAATATTGGTAGTTGGCACGCTTGTTTTTTCACTTGTTGTGGGAATGACTGTTCCAGACATTAGTGGTAAAGCTATAGCAAACTTAGGATACGAAGATGTTAAACATTTAGCACCAGTATTTTTGAATGACACTATATATGCTAAGACAAAAATATTAAGCAAAAGAGAATCTAAAAGTAAAGCTGGAAGGGGTATTGTTTATGTAGAGACAATAGGCTACAACCAAAATGGAGAAGAGGTAATAAGTTTTAGAAGAAATGTACTAGTAAAAAAAAGAGCATATGAAGTATGATTATTTAATGCGCAGTCTGATGTTTGTTCCTGCACACAATCAGAAGTTAATGGACAGTTCGCTCCGCAGAGATGCGGATGTTTTACTGCTAGATATTGAAGATTCTGTTCAACCTATAGAAAACAAGCAGATTGCAAGAGACAACATTAAAAAGTATTCTCATGAAGGAAAGTTTGAAGGTAAAATAGTCTTTCCTCGGGTAAATGATCGTGAAAGTGGACATTTGTTACAGGATGTGTATCAATTGACAATTCCTGGAATAGAAGGGTTTATGTATCCTAAAGCAAAAAAAGGGGAAGATATTTATTTTTTCGGAAAACTACTTGAAACTATAGAATTTGAAAAAGGAATACCAGTTGGGACATTTAAAATTATAGCTCTAATTGAAACTGCAGGTGCCGTAATGAATATTCAAGAAATATGCACAGCTTGTCCAGAAAGGTTGGTTGCAGTAGCTTTCGGTTGCGAGGATTTCATTACTGATTTGGGAGGAAAGCATGATTCCCAAGGACATAGTATATTTTCACCTCGAGCAATGATTGCTATGGGTGCAAAAGCTAATGGTGTGACCCCTATTGATACAGTACATATTAAAGTACACGACCTTGTAGATTTAGAGAGAAACTTGGGTATTGCCAAAATGCTTGGGTTTGAGGGTATGCTTATCTTGAATCCAAAGGAGATTCCATTAGCACATGAGTATTTTTCGCCAAGCGAAGAGGAAATTGCTTGGGCTAAAGAAATGTTGGAGTTATCAGAAGAGGCCGAGAAGCAAGGTAAAGGAGTTGCGGTTAAGGATAATAAATTTATAGGTCCTCCAATGGTAAAGATGGCAAATGAAATTCTATTAAAAAGTAAATTAATTGACTCACATAAATAAGTTCAAATGAAGAAAATATTAATTATAGGAGGATTAGGTAATGGATCTGTAATTGCTAATGCTATAAAGCATGCAAACTCTTTGGGTTTTAAAGAATGGGAATGTATAGGTTTTTTGAATGATCATACACCAGTTGGTGATAAGATAGATGATTTCCCTGTAATAGGAAAACTAAAAGATATTCAAAGATTTATTGATGAGGGATATTATTTTATTAATACCATACTACGGATTGATGGTCAACAGGAAAGAATAGATATGTTTGGCGAATTAAATGTGCCTGACAGCAAGATGGCGATTTTTGTTCATCCTTCGTCCTACGTTGCACCTAATGTAAAACTCTCACCTGGAACAGTTATAATGCCTCATGTGGCAATTTCTTCTGGGACTACAATAGGTAAAGGCTCTTTGATAATGGTTGGTGCAAGTATTGGTCACGACAATATTATTGGAGATTATTGCCATATTGCTGCACAGGCTTGTGTAGGGGCATATTTAAAAGTTGGTATTGGTGTTCATATTGGACTAAATGCAACTATTAGAGAAAATATCACTATCGATGATTTTGCAACAATAGGTATGGGGGCTGTATTGACTAAGAATGTAGGTAAGAGTGAAATTTGGGTTGGGAATCCAGCTAAATTTTTACGTAAAGCTAACTAGTAATAATGAAAATTCTTTTCTTGTCACCTTACTTCTTTCCTGAGTCTGTAGCTAGCTCTCACTTAATGCATAATTTGAGACAAAAACTTGCAGATGATAATTTTGATATGATTCTTCATGCACCTACACCTACACGAGGTGTTGATAAAGAAACTAGGAATAAATATAAAAAGATAAAATATGAGGAGCAGTTCAAAGGAAAGTTGAAAGTAAATAGATTTTCAATGTTTCAGGAGAGCAAAAGCTCTATAAAGAGAAGTTTAAGATACTTACTGTGTCATATAATTCATTTATATAAAGGTGTTAAAACAAAAGAAATAGACGTTCTTTTTGTTGCTAGTACACCACCCACTCAAGGTGCTATGGGTGCATTAGTAAAAAAAATAAAGAAAATTCCATTTATATATAATCTTCAAGATATATTTCCAGATTCATTAGTAGGAACAGGAATTACTCGTGAAGGTTCTTTAATATGGCGTATAGGAAGAGTAATAGAAAACTTCACGTATCGAAATGCTGATAAAATTATTGTAATTTCAGAAGGATTTAAACAAAACATTATTGCCAAAGGCGTGCCAGAATCTAAAATTGAAGTGGTATACAATTGGGTTGATGAAAACGAGGTTGTTTCTGTTGAGAGAGATAAAAATATACTCTTTGATAGATATAATTTGGATAGAGACAAGTTTTATGTAACATATAACGGTAATATCGGACTCACACAAAATATGGAGATGTTATTGGATGTAGCCAATATGTTGAAAGATAAGCCAGATATCCATTTTGTAATAATGGGTGAAGGGGCATATAAAAAAGAGGTGGTAAAAAGAATAGAGTTAGAAAATATAGAGAATGTTACGGTTCTTCCCTTTCAACCTTATGAGGAAATTTCACATGTCTTTAGTATAGGGAACGTTGGTTTGGTAATATCTAAAGAGAATGTAGGCGAAAATTCTGTGCCAAGCAAAACATGGAGTATTATGTCAGCTGAGCGTCCAGTTC
>CAYTJC010000177.1:0-4470 GCA_964437875.1 uncultured Dysgonomonadaceae bacterium | reverse complement strand
GGGAATTTCCACCCCATATATTAGGAGGTCTTGGCACTGCGAGTTATGGTTTAACTCGTGGTATGTCAACACAAGAGGATATGGATATCACATTTGTAATACCAAAGCCTTGGGGTGATGAAGATCAAAGTTTTCTCAAAATAATAGGAGCTACTAATACACCAATAGCGTGGCGCGATGTTTCGTATGAAACAGCTAAGTCGAGAATTGGAAAATTCATGGATCCGCAAGAATATTTTAATTTGCGAGACAATATATATGAAGATTTTAATTACATGAACGTTAACGACTTAGGATGTATAGAGTTTTCGGGTAAATATCCTGAGAATTTATTGGAAGAGATAAACAACTATTCCATTGTTGCTGGAGTTATTGCAAGAACTTATGATTTTGATATCATACACTCTCACGATTGGCTAACCTATGCTGCTGGACTGCACGCAAAAGCAGTAACGGGCAAACCGTTAGTTATTCACGTTCATGCAACTGATTTTGATAGGAGTGGTGGTAAAGTTAACCCCACAGTTTACAGCATCGAAAAAAATGGGATGGATAATGCAGATCATATTATTTGTGTGAGCAACCTCACCCGACGAATAGTAATAGAAAAGTATCACCAAAACCCTAATAAAGTATCTACTGTGCACAATGCCGTAGAGCCATTGAGCCCAGATAAATTAGCGATAGACAGATTGACCAAAGTTCCAGAAAAGGTAGTTACCTTTTTAGGTAGAATAACTATGCAAAAAGGACCTGAGTATTTTGTAGATGCTGCAACACAGGTTCTAAAAAACTCCAATCATATACGATTTGTAATGGCAGGTAGTGGCGATATGATGAACAAAATGGTAAGATTAGTAGCAGACCGAGGTATTGCAGATAAGTTTCATTTCACAGGCTTCTTACAAGGTAAGCAAGTTTACGAAATGCTCAACTCAAGCGATGTTTATGTAATGCCATCTGTATCTGAGCCGTTTGGCATCTCTCCACTGGAAGCAATGCAATGCGGTGTTCCATCCATTATATCATACCAATCTGGATGTTCAGAAATATTACAAAATGTAGTCAAAACTGACTATTGGGATGTAGATGGCATGGCTGATGCTATTTACTCCATTTGCACACACCCTGGCATGTCTGAGTTTTTACGAATAGAAGGTAAAAAAGAGGTAGATGAGATAAAATGGGAGTATGCAGGACAAAAGGTTCGCGATATATACAATAAATACACTCAATAAAAAAGAATAACAATAAGGCTGAAAACAGATAAAATATGAAAACAATTTGCTTTTATTTTCAAATACATCAACCATTTAGGTTGAAACGTTATAGATTCTTCAATATAGGAAGAGACCACTACTACTACGATGATTTTTCGAATGAAGACATCATGCAGAAAATTGCTGCCAACTCTTTTATTCCAGCCAATAGAATGCTCCTTGATTTAATAAATCAAAACAAAGGACGTTTTAAAGTTGCTTTTTCTATTTCAGGAACAGCATTAGAGCAAATGGAAATTTATGCTCCAGAGGTAATAGATGGACTGCGACAATTGGCGAATACTGGAAGTGTAGAATTCTTAGCCGAAACTTACGCTCACTCCTTGGCTTCGATGTTTGATCCTATAGAGTTTAAAAATCAGGTAAAACAACATGCTGATAAAATTGAAATGTTGTTTGATCAAAAACCCACTGTTTTTAGAAACACCGAACTTATATACTCAGACGATATTGGAGAGGCTGTTTACGAGATGGGCTATAACAAAATGATTACTGAGGGTGCAAAACACGTGCTGGGATGGAAAAGCCCCAATTATACTTACACCTCGGCAGAGCAACCAAAATTGAAGTTATTGCTCAAGAACTCTAAATTTAGCGACGATATTATGTTCCGCTTCTCCAATTATAGCTGGAGCGAATATCCATTGACAGCAGATAAATTCATCCATTGGATTGATCAAACACCGGCCGAAGAAGAGGTAGTTAATCTGTTTATGAATTATGAAACATTTGGAAGCATGCAACCTTCTCATACAGGCATCTTCGAGTTTATGAAAGCATTGCCAAACTTTGCATTCGAAAAAGGGATTAAGTTTGCAACTCCATCGGAGGTGATGAATGAAAGTAAGCCTGTTGGTGAGCTAAGTGTACCTTATCCTATCTCTTGGGCAGACGAAGAGAGAGATTTGAGTGCTTGGACTGGAAATACATTGCAAAAAGAGGCCTTAAAAACACTCTATGACATTGGGGAGAGACTCCGCATGTGTAATGATCGTAGGCTAAAACAAGACTGGCTATATATTCAAGCGAGCGATCACTTCTACTACATGTCAACCAAGCATTTCTCTGATGGAGCAGTTCATAGCCAGTTTAGCCCCTATCCAACACCCTACGATGCTTTTAATAATTACATGAATGTGTTGAGTGATTTTATTGGCAGAGTGAAAGCTCAATTCCCAGACTCAGTTGAGAATGAAGAGTTGAATGCACTACTTCTCACAATTAATAACCAAGCACTGGAAATTAAAAAGCTGCAAGCTGACTTGAAAACTGTAATTGACAAAAATGTAGAGAAGCTTGTAAAGTCGCCTAAACCTGCAGAGGTTGACAAACCTGTTGCAATAGCTAAAAAAGGGAATAAGAAAGAGACTAAAAAGCGTAAAAGTTAATAAACTTTCAAGCCAATCTTCTCAATTCCTTTCAATTTAAGATCCTTCATTGCATGACGAATATTTATTTCGTTGTGTAATGTTGTATCTATTCTTAAATTAGTTTTATACAATACAGACAATTGCCTTGTAGCACCATTACCTCTACCTTTCCATTTGCCAAAATCATCTACTAAAACATACTCAAGAGTATCGCACAATGCAATACTATCCTGAAGAGTGTGATCTATGCACAAAAACAAGTTTTTGTACGGATAATCTATATTATGCACTATCTCTATGGATAGTGCATATCTATTTTTAGAATTAATAAATGATGAGTCTAATGTGAAAGAAACTTCTTCATTCTTGTTCCATTCATTGTGCGGTATGGAAACAAATTTGTAATAATCAACACCCTGAATGCATGAAAACATGCATCCAAAACTGATTAAAACAATAAAGCAACGAATAAAACTACTTGCCATCCTTAGCAGGACCCTTGTTTTGATTAGGGTTATTCTTATTTCGACGACGAACAGATGATTTTCTTCTTTTTTTCTTGGGTTTATTCATCAACGAGTTATCAAAACGAGTAATATTATCGTCATTCAGAGAGTTTCCGCCATACGCTTCTTTTGGGGACTGATTCTCTTGTGTTTCAACTACTAAGTTCGTTGGCTTAATGCCTTTTCTATTCAAGTTTATTATTTCATAAACCCGATCTTTATGTAGTGTAATCAAATTTGACATTGAATTTCTACCCATAGAATAGGTCATCATTCCTGAAAAAATATCGGTCTTGAAATGATAATACAATCCATCTTTAGTCTCTAAAGGCACTTCACGAGAAGGCAGTTTCTTTTGTGCTTCAATATAAGCATCAACTTCATAATTGAGGCAGCATTTGAGTTTGGCACATTGGCCTGCCAACTTCTGAGGATTGATAGATAGCTCTTGAATGCGTGCAGCTGATGTTGATACAGACACAAAGTTTGTGAGCCATCCACTACAACACAATTGACGACCACAAGGACCAATGCCCCCTATACGGCCAGCCTCTTGCCTTGCTCCAATTTGCTTCATCTCTACTTTTATCCTAAACTCACTTGCAAGAATCTTGATGAGCTCTCTAAAATCGACACGTTCGTCCGCAATATAATAGAAGATAGCTTTATTACCGTCTCCCTGATACTCAACATCACCAATCTTCATGTCTAATGCAAGATCTTGAGCTATTTCCCTTGAACGAATCATGGTAATCTGCTCACGAGATTTTGCTTGGTTGTATTTTTCTAAATCCCCCTCACGAGCAATTCTGTAAACACGTCTCAACCCATTCTCGTTAGGACGGAAATTGTTTTTCTTCATCTGCAGCAACACCAGTTTACCTGTAAGTGTTACTGTGCCAATATCGTGACCCGGCAAAGCCTCTACTGCCACCATATCACCTTGACTAAGCTCTATATTATTACTGTTTATATAAAAACATTTACGGGTATTCTTAAACTGTACCTCAACCAAATTGGTACAATCTTGCATTTCTGGATAATCTTCCAACCAATTGTATGTGTGAAGTTTTGCATTAAAACTAATACATTTTAAGCGTGCTCTGTTTTCTTTATTTATTAAGACACTCTCGGCATTGAACGCCTCAAGTGATTCTTTGTCTATTTCGTATTCCATTATATAATTGTGAATCTGTATTCAATAATAAAAAACAGTGAACCAGATTTTTTCATTTTGTTTGTTTTTGTTTTAAAACCTGTGCAATATAACAAATTATTTTTTTATTAGCATGGTTAACTTCAAACATAAATCTA
>CAYTJC010000176.1:0-4472 GCA_964437875.1 uncultured Dysgonomonadaceae bacterium | reverse complement strand
CTATTTAACGGTAGAAAAAAACAAACTACTGCAAGCACGTTATGAGGGGACCATTAACCAGGAACAATATCTGCGCCAATTGGAACAGTTGGAAATGGACGGTTTGCAAAAGAAAATGGATATCTACCAATTGGATAGTGAACAGCAGATAGGTGTGCAAAATCTGATTTATGAGAAAAAGATTGCCATCATGCAGAAATTGCAAGATGAAGAGATAGCGCATCAAAAGAAATTGTCAGACATACAGAAACAAGCAGACCAGGAGCGAGCTGAACAGAACTGGAACAACCTGAAGGCTATTGCTAAGCAAAATGAAATTGATGCCAAAGAGTCGTTTGACGAGCAAAATAAACGCAAAGCCGAACTCCTTGATATGGGGATTGAATTCTCAAACGATATGGGGCAAATGATTGGTGGTTTCATTTCGGGCAATGAAGACATTGTTGCATCGTCACTCAAGAATATTATCAACATGGGATTGGACTTGCTGAAAGTGCAGGTGCAAATGGCCATTGCGGGTGCCACGGCTCAATCGTTGGCACAGCCCGACAGTGTGCTCACATTTGGAGCTGCAGGATTTGCCCGCGCTGCCGTGTTGGTAGGATTGATTGAAGCTGCATTCTCGGGCGTGAAAGCAGTTGTGAGTTCTGCCCTATCTGGAATGGGAAGTAAAAGTGGTGCAAGTGCCACTATCTCCGACGATGCCCTCACAGGTCAACGAGTAGTAACCCAGCGTGCATCAGGCAAATATGACGTGATAGGTGCCGATGACGGTCGTTTGTATTCAAACGTACCCTACATAGGAGATGCCAGAAGTGGCATTGTTTCAACGCCTACATTGATGGGCGAATATGGAAGCGAGCTAGTGGTGAGTGCTCCCGATTTTAGAGCACTGCAACGCCACGTAAACTACCCTATGGTATTGCAAGCCATACAGCAATCGCGCCAAACAAATACAGTGCCACAACGTGCCGAGGGCAATTACTCGCAGATGTCTGCGCCCACTGTTGCGCCAATAGGCGATAGTTTGATGAGAGAGATGGTAGGGCTTCTGACTTATCTGAAGGTACACGGTGTAAAAGCATTTATCAACTACTTCGAGTTCGAGTCAGCCAAAAATAAAATAGACACAACCAAACATAAAGCATCCAGAAAATGATACGTATAAGCACCACCAACGGAGAAGAACTAAACCTACAGGTTGACATGCGTTTGTCGATAGAAGAGACAAGCGTATTTGACGGCAAACAAGGTGGCTACTCATTGCCATTAGAACTACCTTATACATCTCATAATGCAGAGGTGCTGGGCATGCCTAGCAATATTGCTCGCAAACAGCGGTTTACTACCAGTGTAGATGTAATAATCTCGGCTGGAGTGTGGGTAAGGTATGCCAAGCTGGAGGTAACCGAAGCCATTTTCAGGGAGAGCATCCTGTGCACGCTCTATTTGCGCGAGAGTCCGTTTTACAGCAAAATAGAGGGTATGCAACTACCCGATGTGTTTAAGGATAAAGTGGTAAGGCTCTATCCCGAGATTTCAGATTTCAACAAAAGGATGTCGTATATCATTCAGCACATGCAATATGTGATGGTGGGGCGAGAGGTAGCAGACTACTTTGTATTTCCTGTGTGTGCTAATGAAGAGCACCAAGAGAAGGACGAGTCTGAAAGCAATGCTTCGTTGATTAAGCGTTGGACACGCTACAAGATACTCAATCAGCAAGTAGTGCCTAGCCCCTACAATAAGTTTGGGGTGTCGGCAAGATATCAAGACAAAGATTATTGGATATTGCAAGGCTCAAGAAGCGAATACGAAGAGGGCGAAGTGGTGTACAGACAACCTACAGGGTATGGTATCACTCCTTTTTTGAAGTTTACCTACATTTTGCGTCAAGTGTTTACACATCTGGGATACACCTTGCAGTCAAGTATTTTTGACACAGATGCTTCTTTCAAAAAAATGTGCCTTTTGAACAACACCATCGATGCTATTGTAACAGGCGTGATAGACTACTCGCAACTAGTGCCCGATGTGGGGGTGAGTCAGTTTTTTGAGTTTGTAGAAAACTCCTTTGGATGCGAATTTGTGATAGACGAGATGCACAAAACGGCTACTCCCTTGTTTTGGAACGATCTGTTGAGCTCAAAATCTACTATGAGCCTTAGCAAAAAGTATGAAGACTCGCCCAGCTTGTCGCTCAAACAACCCGAAACAGTAAAGCTGACAGTAAACAGAGCCAATGTAGAGGCTACACCTATTACTTTTTCGTCGTATCAAGAAATGGTGGAAAGGTACGGAGAGCCTATCCACAAGGCAAACTACATAGACACCGTAAATTATATGTGGGATAATGGTATAAACGATGGCGACTTCTTCTACTACTTTGCCGATAAATTTTGCTATGTGCTTTTCACAGGTGGTTATTTTGGGCCTAGATACGTAGTAGAAAAAGATACTCTAGACTATTTCGACACCTCCGATACATACACCTTAAAGGAGATAAACACACAGTTTGAAGCCGTGCCAATGAAGGATGTGGCGGCAGGAGGTGTAACTGGTGTGAGGGATGATTTTGAAATGAAGATTGAGTGGCTACCGATGGGATCTCAAGAATGGATAAACGTTGAGTATAGCAAAGCCTTTTCTACTGAAGATGGACTGATAGCAAAAATGCCATTCATCGATTCGTATCGCCATTTAAACTCGGTGTATCAGAAAACACAAACAAAGGGCGACACACAACTAATAACAGAAGAGGACGAAGCCGAAGTGGATCTACCCATTATTCCTTGTTTCTACTGCGGACTGGCTAGGTTCGACAGCAACATGCCTGGCATGGATGGCACAGTGTGGGGTTCTACTCACCGATACGACAATCACGGCACAGTATGGGGCACATTCAACCTTACTACCAAAAGTCTTTACGATAAGTTTTGGAAACGGTATGACAGTGTAATCCGCACCTCCTATCACGCCATTAGTGGCAAGGCTCACCTAGATGTGAGCGAGGTAATGCGCCTTAGCTTCGACAAACAGCACCTACTAGACAATCAAACCGTACTGCCCACCTCTATTCAGTACGAAGTGTCGGATAGTGGAATAGAAGTAACCAATCTGACCGTAAAAACCACCAAAGTGTATGAATAGCTTTGTCCTTTCGTCTCCTTCATATATACAGTAAATTTGCTCTTAATAGAAAATGTAAAATACTTTTATTAATAACATGGATTTAACAAATATAATAATAGCCGTATTAGCACTGATAGGAACGCTATCTGGGGTAACCAATGTTTTGTTTTACAGACAAAGCAAACATGGGGCTACGGCAGGAGCAACCGAAAAATGGATATCTATTTTTAAACAGCAAAACGATATTCTGGGCGATGCTCTTAATTTGAAAACTAAGCAGGTAATAGATTATGAGTGTAAGCTAGAGGAGAACAGAAAAGAAATATCGATGCTAAAGTACAATCTCTTGCAAATAGAGCGTAGGCAGAAAGGCACCGAAAGAGAGATAGAGGCACTAAAGAAACGGTCGGAGCATGCAGAGTATTATTATTGCTCGGTTACAGGATGCAAGATGCGTCAGCCCACACTAGGAACTTATAAATCAACTAATAAAGATATAGAATAATGGCAAACTTTGAGATAGCTTACAAGCGAACAAAAAGATTTGAAGGGGGATATGTAAACGACCCCAAAGATGCAGGTGGCGAGACCTATAATGGCATATCACGTCGTGCCAACCCTACATGGGCAGGATGGCGAGTGGTGGACGAAATGAAACAAAAACCCAATTTTCCACACAATTTAAAAGAACGAAAAAGCATTCTTGACGATCTTGAAGCTTCGCTTTACAAAGCAAGTTATTGGGATAAAGTGTGGGGCGATAAGATAAATAATCAGCAGGTGGCAAATGATATGTTTGATACTGCTGTGAATATGGGGGTGGGTACTTCTATTGGTCTGTCGCAACGTCAGTTTGGGCTAGCTCAAACTAGACGCATGGATGCTCAACTGCTGGATAAACTAAATGCTATAAGATGAAAAAGTTTTTATTGATACTCTTTGTCCTCTTTGCAAGCTGCACTACTGTGAGAACGTTGGAAGTGGAAGTGCCTGTTTATGATACTATATATATGGAGGTGCAAGATGTAGATAGGGTAGCCGAGCTAGAAGCCGATGTGCGTTATTGGCGCGATAGCGTATATTATCTAAACAGCACGATTCCGTTGGATATTTATCTCAATGCTCGTAAAATAGAAAAGATAAAATACTATATATCCATCACAGAGAATAGACCTGCTAACAGGAAGTTCTTTTATGGATGGATAAAAAGAACGATAAGCGAATGAAACATCAACTAACTGTATTTTCAGTTTTAATACTTCTATTCATCTCTTGCAAGTCTCACAAAGATGTGTCTCGCTCATCTATCAATCAAACTAGAGGTGAAAGCCTAGTGTCGA
>CAYTJC010000175.1:0-4502 GCA_964437875.1 uncultured Dysgonomonadaceae bacterium | reverse complement strand
GAATAAACAAACAGAAAGGATCTTCTTTCTTTCTTTCATTTTCCATCCAATCGATGCTCATATCAGTAATGATATCAGTTACATATCCTTCATACTTTGTATTCCCTTCGGGTGTAATAAAATCAGGATTGTAATAGTTTCCTTGACCTGGAAGTATTTCCCAGAAGTCGAAGTTGGTTGGCTGACTATCTAAGTGCCATTTACCAATCATAGCAGTTTGATAGCCTACACCTTTCAGCAATTGCTGAACTGTTTGTTGGTTACCATCAAACCGTGTATGATTGTCCATCTTACCATTTTTGTGACTGTGCTTACCAGTAAGTAAAGCCGCACGACTTGGTCCTGAAATAGAGTTACACACAAAAGCATTCTCAAAAAGAACACCACCTTGGCCAATTCTGTCTAAGTTAGGTGTTTCAATATGTCTATCGTCATAGCTGCTCATCATCTGACGTGTATGGTCGTCCGTCATGATATAAACAATATTCAGCGGCTTTGTAGGCATCGTTTTCTGTGCAGTTCCGCAAGAGGCCAAAGCGGCCATCCCGGCTAAAGGATACAGAAGTTTTGAATTAAAATGTAGCATAGAAATGTATTTATTTGATTTTGTTTAAATAGTGAAGTTAGAATTTGTTTTTTTCTACCTCTAATATATTTTTCAGCTCTTCAAGCTTGTCGGGGTTGTCAAGATAAAGATTGTTTTTCTCACCTATATCGTTCTTCAAATTATAGAGTTGTGGAAGAGTATCATTACCCAATTCAATATCTACCAATCTGTTATATTTTGCACCTCTCCCAGGCTGAATGTATTTCCACTCACCGTCAGAAATTGACAACGAACCAGCAGACTCTATCACATAGTCACGACCAATAGTAGAATTGCCTAGCAATACATCTATTTGGTTCTGGCTGTCTTTAGCAGCGCCTTCTGGTAGTTGCGCACCAGTAAGACTTGCAAATGAAGCAAAGAAATCTATTTGAGACACCGAAGCATCCGACACAATTGGCTGAGTGTATCCTGGTAATGCAATAACAAGTGGAATGCGTGTACCTGCTTCAAAGTTACTATACTTACCTCCTCTAAAATCTCCCCACGGACGATGATCTCCTAATAATTCAACTGCTTGATCCAGATATCCATCGTCAATTACAGGACCATTGTCACTGGTTATGACGATGATGGTATTGTTCTCCGCACCAATATCTTTTACAGCTTGAACAACTTGACCAACACTCCAATCAAATTCTAAAATTGCATCACCGCGAGGTCCCATACCGCTTTTTCCTCTAAAGCGTGGATGTGGAACACGTGGAACATGAATATCATTTGTACCGAAGTACAAGAAAAAAGGATTGTCTCTGTTTTCTTGTATAAAAGAAACAGCATGAGCAGTAATGCTATCTGCAATGTTTTCGTCCATCCACAATGCTCTTCCTCCACCTTTCATGTAACCAATACGCGAAACACCATTTACAATAGCTTGATTGTGTCCGTGGTTAGGACTTGGTTTCATCACAGTTAAAAGTTCGGGGTGGTCTTTGCCCAAGGGTTCTCCTGGGAATGGTGTGGTATAACTTACTTCTATCGGGTGTTCTGCATCATGATTCACAACACGTTGATTCTCTACATATACACAAGGAACTCTATCGCCTGTAGCAGCCATAATGTATGAGTAATCAAAACCTATTTCACGAGGGCCATACTCAATTTCACTATTCCAATCTTGTTTACCTCTTTCCTTACCCATTCCAAGATGCCATTTGCCAACTGCTGCAGTCTTATATCCTGCTTGTTGAAACATTTGGGCAATGGTATATTCTTCGGGTTTGATAATCATTGCTGCATCGCCTGCAGCAATTCCTGTATCGTTGCGTCGCCACGAATAGTTTCCCGTCAGCAATGAGTAGCGAGACGGCGTACTGGTTGCAGCAACAGCATGTGCATCGGTAAACCGAACCCCCTGTGCAGCAAGATTGTCAACATTGGGAGTGTTGATGGTAGGTTCGCCATTACAGCTTAAATCGCCATAACCAATATCATCGGCTAAGATGATAATAACATTTGGTTTTTCGGGTAATTCAACACTTTTTGCTTTACTTGTTTCAGTGCATCCTGCACCGAGAAGGCACAAACTTGAAAGGCCTAAGAATTTGAAGTGAGTTTTTTGTAACATTATTTATACGATTGATAGTTTCGTTTATATACTGCAAATATACTGTTTTCAATAGTGAGAAAGGAAAGATAAAGCAATTTACTGCTTAAAATTAACATAAACAGTAAATTGAAAGTTGTTTTAGAAGACAACATAACTCGGATTCTTGAATGCTACACTGAATATTCATGTAAATTATTCACTGAATATCGACATTATAGGACGACCAATCCATACTTGCGGTTGATCTACACCAAACATATAACCAATAGTAGAAGCTATATCATATACCATTGTACTTTCGGGAATTTCAAAATCGCTTTTTATTCCTTTTCCACAAAACACCAAAGGGGTTTCCATTTCAACCATTGTGGGACCGCCATGATTGGTACCCTTACCTCCATGGTCTGATACTAAAACAAAAACAGTCTCGTCAAGCATACCGGCCTCTTCCACAGCATCAACAATTGCTTGCAAAGCATTGTCGAGGTGATTGAGCATATTATAATAATTATCAGATTCCCACCCATCGCTATGACCTGCACCGTCAGGCTGATCAAATATGATGGCACAAAAATTTGGCTTCTCTGCTTTAATGTAATCTACTGCTGGAGCCACAGCACTTTTAATGTCAGTACCCGATAGGCTTGCTTGTCTTACATTGTCAATAGACTTATTGTCTGCCAGATAATACATTCCACCCCATTCATAGATATGACCTAATTCAGCTTTAGGCTCTACTTGTCTTATAAGATAAAAAATATCAGGGAAAAGATTGTTTTCAGTTAACTCGCGTGATTCAAAATCTGGCTTTTGACTTCCCCAGGTATTAAAGCCATGCAACTCAGGGCTCGCCCCCATAAACATAGATGCCCAATTGGCAGCACTTGATGAAGGCAACACCGATCTATTTTTAATAGTGGATGCACCTCTTTTCATCATAAGCGATAGTTGGGCATGGCAACCCCATTTTTCAGACTATTGGCGCTCATTCCGTCAAGACCAATAAGGATGACATGCTTGGGAGGATTATTCATTTGAGGGTTGCTATTTTTGTTACAGCTAATCATTGTGGAAATTATAAATGCATAAACTGCAATTATAATAATGTGATTTATTTTTCTCATATAACTATAGCTTTAGTGTTGACATATAGGACATTTACTTAAGAATCTTAAATGTAATAATTTAAATTTGAATAAAATAATTAAAACAATCCTTTAGTGTAAAAACAAGTGTCTGCATCTCATCATCTAAGATACGAAGAGCACCAAAAATTTAAGAACCAAGTGTATGACTTGGCAATTCTAACCAAACTAAATATCCCATATACGATAAGTAAAATATTAAAAGAGAAGCTGCTTGCCATCTATCCAATTTATATTTTCTTCCAATAAACATAGAAAAGAAAAGAAAAAGAGTTCCTCCAAGTAGTATCATCAAGTCAATATTAAAATAGGAAAAGAAGTCAATGGGTGCTATTAATGAACTAACAGAAAGTATGAGTAGTATATTGAAGATATTAGAGCCAATGATATTACCCATTGCAATTCCACTGTTTTTCTTCATGGCTGCAACTACTGAAGTTAATAATTCCGGCAATGATGTACCAATAGCTATTATGGTCAGACCAATAATTTTCTCACTAACACCCAACAATTGAGCAAGCTTAACACCATTGTCTACTACAAGCTTGCCGCCAATAATTAAAGCAGCTAAGCCGAATAGTATAGAGGCCCATATTCTAAAGTTCGATTTGTGCTGGTAAGTTACCTCTTCTATGGGTTCTTTACCTGCTTTCATCTGCTTAAATACATACCATAAAAATGCTACAAAGCACAATAAAAGTATAATTCCATCTATTCTTAACACAGCAGAATTGTCTGTGAAGAAAAAGTTGTTTGCCATCATCAAAAAAAGTAGTGCAGCAAAGAATGAGATGGGTATCTCTTTCCAAACTGTAGAGTTTTGAACTCTCATTGGATAGATGAGTCCTGCAATGCCAAGTGTGATAAATAAATTAAAATTATTGCTACCCAATATATTTCCTAGGATAATATCGGAGTATCCATTGTATGATGCTAAACTATTTACTACAAGTTCGGGCGCAGAAGTACCAAAAGAAACAATGGTCAATCCGATAATCAAATCAGACACATTGTATTTTTTGGCAAGTGCCGAAGCCCCATCAACCAGCCAGTTAGCTCCAAATATTAATGCAGCGAATCCTGCAATTATCAAAACTGATAAAATAACCATGTACTATGCTTGTGTTTTAAATATTGTAAAACAATTGTGCAAAAGTACACAATAATTTTCTGCTAAAGCAGAATAATTCAGTTATCTGCA
>CAYTJC010000174.1:0-4513 GCA_964437875.1 uncultured Dysgonomonadaceae bacterium | reverse complement strand
AGCATTTAGGAAGATTGTCAGCACTTTGTGGTTGTGTGGTTGCATCCACTGGCTCTAGTTGTGGAATAACCTATTTGATGGGTGGAACTTATGATCAGATTGCGTTTGCAACCAAAAATATGATCGCCAATATTACTGGTATGATTTGTGATGGTGCAAAGCCAAGTTGCTCACTTAAAATTACAAGTGGTACTTCCACTGCGTTGCTTTCTGCTTTGATGGCAATAGAAAACGGAGTAGTTAGTGAGCTAGAAGGAATCGTGGACAAAGATGTAGATCAAACTATTAGGAATATGTCTAAAATTGGTAGAGAAAGTATGCTTCAAACTGACAAGCTAGTGCTCGATATAATGACCAGTAAAAAATAAAGAGGCTCTACCAAAAAGATTAACTTTATCTTTGTCTGTCTTTCTTACTGCTTTTCACAATGTGTATAAAGGCAAACGATGAGATAATGAATAGACTTTACGTTTGCTGTGTGAGATTAGATACGCTTCTCGATTTCGAAAAAAAAATTGAGGAGCTTGTTTTAATTTAAATCATCAAAGACTTAAAAGCTAATATTTTAATTAAATAGATACATATATTGAGACCAACCAGAGAGATAGAACTTGAAACCAAAAAGATAAGCAAGCTTGTATGGGATTATGCTTTGCCAGCAATTGTTGGAACAATGGTAAATGCTACATACAATATTGTTGATCGTGTGTTTATTGGGCAAGGGGTAGGTGCATTGGCAATATCTGGTTTGGCTGTTACCTTCCCGGTGATGAATCTTATTGCTGCATTGGGTATGCTTGTTGGTGCGGGAGCATCTAGTAGAATATCAATTAATTTAGGAAAAAAAGACCCAGAGAGAGCCGAAAAGATACTTGGGAACTCATTCTTATTGACCATTGTTCTCAACCTAGTTTTCATCACGCTACTTATGATCTTTCTCGAGCCTATTCTTATGGCTTTTGGA
This sequence comes from uncultured Dysgonomonadaceae bacterium, assembly GCA_964437875.1. Classification (GTDB taxonomy): domain Bacteria; phylum Bacteroidota; class Bacteroidia; order Bacteroidales; family Dysgonomonadaceae; genus UBA2632. The sequence continues at coordinate 3,549 of CAYTJC010000174.1, read as the reverse complement.
GCAAGTGAGGAAACTTATCCTTATGCAAGAGACTATCTGCAAATTATATTGCCAGGCAATATATTTGTTACCATGACGTATAGCTTTAACAGTATGATGCGGGCATCTGGATATCCACAAAAAGCTATGTATACCATGCTTATTGGCGCTGCTTTGAATATTATTTTAGACCCAATTTTCATTTTTGTGTTTGGTATGGGGATTGCTGGAGTAGCTTGGGCTACAGTTATTTCCATGTTTATAGGAATGATTTTTGTGATGTATCATTTTACACGGAAAACCACCACTTTAAGGCTGCGTAAAAAAAATATGCGATTTGAAAAAGACATTCTTATTGCCATCGTTTCTATTGGACTTTCACCTTTCTTTATGCAGGTAGCAGCATCAGGTGTTGCAGTATTGATGAATACATCGTTAAAAAATTATGGGGGCGACTTGGCTATTGGTGCTTATGGCATACTTGTGTCATTAATTATGCTCATCACCATGTTTGTTATTGGTCTGAACCAAGGTCTTCAACCAATAATAGGATATAATTATGGAGCTCAGATATACGATCGTGTTAAAGCTGCTTTCTATTATGGAGTTAAAATTGCAACTGTTGTAACTACATTGGGATTTGTGTTTGGAGTGTTTTTTCCAAGAGTATTTGCACGGGCATTTACTTCGGATCCTCAATTGTTAGACCTAGCTGAGAATGCTATGCGCATAAGTATCGTAGCGTTTCCACTTGTTGGCTTTCAGGTCGTTGTATCAGGCTACTTTCAGAGTATTGGACAAGCAAAGAAATCTATTATTTTGAGTTTGAGTCGTCAGATAATCTTCTTGATTCCTAGTATCATTATCCTACCTCGCATGTTTGGTCTTGATGGGGTATGGGCGGCTACACCTGTGTCAGACTTTCTAGCATCTCTCTTAGCATTAACGTTTTTCATTCGTCAGCGAAATATTTTGAATCAATTGATAAACAGCAGAGTAAGTAATTTTTAGTTTTAAATGAGTTTAAGTATAAAAAGGCGTGATTATTGCTTTAGTTTGTTAGTTTTGTATATTCAAGATACAATTTAAGAACAAAAGCAATTGTGGTATAAACAAATATCTACTTTCTTGGAATGAAAAAAGTAGTATTGATTCGTCATGGATAAAGTGCATGTACCCACTGGTATTCCTAATGTGTTTGAGTTTGATGTGAACTTGAGTATAACAAAAGGTAGCTTCTTAGGTGATGCATAAGAAATCAAATAACTAATGGATGCAGTTGCAAATTAAGCAAAGAAATGTACACTCTATTATAGCATATATAAAAAAAAGAGGCATCGTGAGTCCTTTTTTGTTTTCAGAAACCATTAGCTGTTAACAATGCAAACAACTTGAATCAGCTTTTGTCCTTTTTAAATATCCCTCCCAAATGCAGAATTATTATTGGCACATACTCGATTATTTGTTTGTGATAGGGCACACTTCATTCATCTTATTCAATCTTGTGGGTTGGATATGGAAACGCACTAGAACTTGGCATCTTGCAACTGTTCTCATCACAGGTGCCTCTTGGTGGGTATTGGGCTTGTTTTACGGAATGGGCTATTGTCCCCTCACCGATTGGCATTACAATGTTTTGTATAGTTTAGGAGAATACAATTTGCCATCTTCTTATATTAAATACCTTGTAGAGCGTTTGACTAGTATAAACATCTCCGCCCAAGTTGTAGATTCTGGCACATTGATTGGATATTTACTTGTTCTTGTTCTATCTATCTATTTCAATTTATTCTCATTACAGAAGCGTGAAAATAAGCACAATTAATTATTTACGTATTATTTCCAGTCTTTTTCATTTGTGAGCCATGTCAAATTAAAACGTGCCATTTTTTACACCGTTATTGCTTTCATAAAGCAGGAAAATCCAACCTTCGGACGGTGTGCCTGTTTTGCCAGTTGCTAACGAAGAGTAGTCAAAGCTACCTTCATCTACTAGTCTTTTCACTGGCTGTGTCTCGCCCCATCGAAGCTAGCCCAAACGGCGCCTCGTACTCGTTCTGTCCATCTGGCTTTGAAATCTATATCCTCCATCTTCTTTTTGAGGAACATCGATATTGCTAAAGATTAAAATATCATGCCCCTCTATTGGCAATCTTATCAATCCTCCCATAAGGCCATAGTCGCTATGTTGGTTGCCATCGGGCAGTATATCGCTTTTAGATCCATTCATCCAAGTGTGCCCACCATCTCCGCTACGGCTAACACAAAAGTTTTCACTTCCCCATGTTGTAACAACTGTGCCATCTGTACTTATTACCACATTTGGAAATAGCTCGTTGGAGTATATTTCTTGAACCTCAATATATGCATGGCTTCAGTCCATAAAGAAATCTCATTTTTAGATTTACATGAAACAAGCATGGCTACCATTGGTAGCCATGCTTGTTTCATTATAATGTATCACATTTTTCACTCTACAGGTTTTGTATATTTATCATCTCCGTCAGTCAACCAATCTAGTGAGAAACTAACAAATACATTCTTTGTATAATTGTCTTTTTCAAAAAACAATCCAATATCACCATTTTCGAGTATCGTTAATGATGAATATGCAGAGCCTCCAGTGTAGATTGTTTTGCCTTCAGACCAAGTTGCACCTTCGTCATAACTAATGCGTACTGTCATGTTTGAGCGACCTTTAGTCATCTTAGCATTAGAGAAAAGGATACGGTTTTTATCATAACCATCTTCTTTGGCTGTATATCTGATAATGCTGGCATTGTTGCCTGGATCTATCAGCTGTGGTTCTTCTTTAGTTACCCAAGTTTTGCCTTCGTCTTTCGAAGTGTGTACAATGCGCATGCCTATGTTATGAACACGGCTGTTAATCATCCAGGTGCCATCGGCCAATTCTATTACTTTCGACTCGTCGGCAGGATTGATTGGAGTGTCTATAAAGAACCACGTCTTTCCGTGATCGTCACTTCCAAATAGGTGCAATCCGTTTTTCAGATTCACCATTGTATGTAGTAATTTGCCAGAGCGTGTTTGAATACCTCTGCCTGATGTGATGAATTTGAAGTCTTTGTGCCATTCAGGTTTCGTTATTTGTGAAGTGATATCTTCAGGCTTGCTCCAAGTCTTGCCATTATCAGCACTTTTTATTACATGCAAATAGTAAACTCCCTTCTCTTTCTCAAGGTCCATGTAGTTGTAAAATAGGAAAACCTCATTGGTTTCCTTGTCTAGAATCATTGAAGGGTCTGATGCTGATTGACCAAAAGGAAAATCGATGACAGTTTCAATGTCCGACCAAGTTTTACCATTGTCAGAGCTTCTTCTTGCTACAATGTTAATGTCATTATTAGGATTAAGATCCGCACAACTTTCTACTCGCTCGTCAATGGCTGCAATAATGTCTCCATTGGGTGCTGTGATAATTGCAGGAATACGGTAGCAACTAACCCCCTCTTCCATAGTTGTGTTAAATAGATCGTGGTGTTCAATTAGCCCTTCAGCAATTTCATGCTTTTGCTCTTGTGCTATCACTCCTAGCGATAAAAATACGGA
>CAYTJC010000173.1:0-4523 GCA_964437875.1 uncultured Dysgonomonadaceae bacterium | reverse complement strand
CCTCTTCAAATTTACACAAAGTTGAAAATTGGAGAAATGCGCTCAGTGCTAAAGGATTTTTCAGGTAATAAACACCCCTTAAATTAACACTGAAAGTTTATGAGTAAACACGTATTAAACATACTAATTATAACAATCATGATGGTTCTATCAAACAACTTATCAGCACAACAAAAAACAACCAGCAGCAACGAAAAAGCAATTGTTCTTTTTGTAGAGTTCCAATTTGAAGCTAAAGACATGGACTATGCAGTGGAATTGCTAACCGAAATGCAAGATCAAACAATCGAAAATGAAGAGGGCTGCATTGCTTACGATATATTACAAAACAGTGAAGAGCCAAATACCATCTACCTATATGAGTGTTATGATAACAAGCAAGCCTTAGATATTCATAACAACGCTTCCTATTTTAAGGAAATTGTTGGTGAGAAACTGTCGGGGTTAATTAAAACTAAGAAAATATTGAAACTAAATCCTATCAATGATATAGGAATGATGATGTAATAGTATTTGCAAGTAAAAAGCAAGCACAAAAGATGCTCATACTTCACAGCAAACCAATATCCTGAAAGCATTGCTTATAAATAGCTGCTTTTCTGGTTAAGGCCATTGGATAGGCCCTAGAAGATGAAGGCATTCGATACAAATCAATAGAACGATCAAGATAATTGAACGATACGCTTCCTCCAACTGGAGGATGCTTTATTTTGTCTGAAAAATGAAGCCTAAGTGTTTCTGTAGCTTTTTCTCCTGCTGTTATGAAAGTACTGCACAAGGGGGCCTGCTCCAGTACTTCTGTTATATCTAAAGGTTTCACTATTTGCAAAAACTTATCAGAAGCATTATTCATTAACCGAATAACCTCTTGCCCCATGTCTGCTACACCAATTCCCTTATTGATTAGCGTAGATTTGAGAAGCTTCACATCAAAAGATTTTAGATTATCTTCTAAAAAGTAATCTTTATCTTCGAAGAATACCAACCCCAATATACGCCACATATCGTTCTGAAAATTTGGATAATAAAACTCCATGTTCCACTTGGATCGAGCTGGCGGAAAACTTCCAAGCATCATTACCTTTACACTGTCAGAAATAAATGGCTTGAGAGGATGCACTTCAGGATTGTTGTTGAAAGTAGTATTCATACCACAAAATAAAGAAATCAGTTTCAACTTCAAATGAAAACTAAATGGGAAAAAGAATGTTTATACAAATAGGATGCACAACTATCTAAACAATTAAAAACAAACAGCTAGGCAAAATAAAAACTAATAAACTGATCAATATAGAGAAAAATCGAGACAGTCTTTTATTGAAAGTAGAACATCAATTAAAGAAATATTTCTTTTAATGGAATCAAGTTCGACAAAAATCAATAACTTTGCCCATATATTAAACACATCTAATTTTTTAAGAATACCCTATTATGCTCAATTCTTCAGTACCGAATTGGAATGTACCTGAACCCGCATTAAGAAGACTACCGTGGTATCTGGCCTATATAAAACTGCTGAAGAAGAAAGGTCAAACACATGTTTCTTCTACACAAATTGCAAAAAAAATAAATGTTTCATCCACACAAATTGCAAAAGATTTATCTTACGTAAAAGTGTCGGGAAAAACGCGTGTTGGATATGAAATAGCTGTTTTGATTGAAGTACTGGAGCAGTTTCTTGGATTCACATCCCAACACAAGGCGGTGGTGCTGGGCGTTGGTAGCTTAGGAGGAGCATTGTTAAGCGATTCTGGTCTTGAACAGTTTGGATTAAAGATATTTGCAGGTTTTGATGTAAATGAGAGCATCATTGGCAGCAAGATTAACAATATACCTGTCTATAACATTGAGGATTTTGCTCAACACAACAATATAATAAATGCCGACATAGGTATTCTCACAGTTCCACCAGATAATGCACAAGAAATAGCTGATTTTGCAATTAAAAACGGTATTCGTGCAATATGGAACTTCACACCTTTCAGAATTAGGGTTCCAGAACACATAGTGTTGCAAAACACCTCTTTGTATGCACACTTGGCTGTAATGTTCAATCGCCTTTCGGTAAATGCAAACGAAAAAAAGAAATAACTTCTACACAACATTATAAAAAGTGGTTTCTATATGAAAATATTAGCTGTTGGCGTCAACTACGAGTCTCATAACCTAGAAATGAAAAGAACCCTCCATAACAACGAACCCGTTATTTTCATGAAACCAGAGTCGGCTCAATTGAAAGATGGCAAACCCTTCTTTATTCCAGACTTCTCTAACGAAATACACTACGAAACAGAGATGGTGATAAAGATAAACCGCCTTGGCAAAAATATTGCTGAAGAATTTGCTCATAGATATTACGATGAGTTGACGGTGGGTATCGATTTCACTGCACGAGACCTACAGAGAAACCTCGAAGAGAAAGGCTTGCCTTGGGAGATAGCCAAAGGATTTGACGGATCGGCTGCACTTGGCAATTTTGTATCAAAACAAGAGTTTGATAACATTCAAGATATCAACTTTCACCTCAACATCAATTCAGCAACTGAACAACAAGGCAATACGCGAGACATGATTTATTCTGTTGATAAGATAATTACTTATGTGAGCCAATTTTTCACACTAAAGATAGGCGATCTCATCTACACAGGCACTCCTGCAGGTGTAGGACCTGTGAGAATAAACGACCATTTGGAAGGATATATAGAAAACAAAAAACTACTTGATTTCAATATTAGATAGAGAAACAAGTTGAGCCAACACACATAACAATTAAGCAAAGTATCACAATATATGAATATAAGAATAGGTTTTGGATATGATATGCACCGTTTTCAAAAAGACAGAGAACTGTGGATTGGAGGTATTAAAATAGATTATACAAAAGGATTGGCAGGACACTCGGATGCCGACGTACTAATTCATGCTATATGCGATGCCCTCTTAGGAGCTGCCAATTTGAGAGATATAGGATACAACTTTCCCGATACTGATAGTGCATATAAAGACATAGACAGCAAGATACTGCTAAAAAAAACAGAGCAATTACTATCAAATAAAGGCTACACTATTGGTAACATCGATGCTACAATCTGTGCCGAGCAACCCAAACTAAACCCACATATTATACAAATGCAAGAATCATTGAGCACTATTCTCAAGATCAGTCTCGACTGCATTTCAATAAAAGCTACTACATCGGAGCAAATGGGCTTTGTGGGTCGCGAAGAGGGAATTACTGCTTATGCTGTAGCGCTAATACAGAAATTATAAATAAATAAAACCACAAAGGGCTGTGAAAAAAAAGTGCAACATTTTCAGATTTATCAATCGCAAAAGACATGCCGCTGGGTTTGGTGTGCACTCCCCTTTTGCTTTCAACTTAATATTAGATACCATCAACACACCTCACAGCTATTACATCTATAATGAAAACAAAAGAAAAATAGAAAAAGCAGGGTTAGAGAAACAAGCTAACATCAAGAATGCCGAGCTGATATTTAGACTCATAAACAGGTTTAACTCAAAAAACATCCTCGAAATAGGTTCGGGAGTAGGAATAAACACCCTATACATTAGTACCCATTCAAAGCAAACTAAAGTGATTTGTGTGGAGCAAAAAGAAGAAAAAATAAAGATTGCACAATCATTACTTGCTCTCAAACTTAAGAACATTTCTTTTACAAATGTGTTACCTATCATGAAAAATAGTTTTGACGCAATTATTTGGGATTTAAAAGAATATCCCCAGCAGGAGGAGACTCTGAATACTATTAAAACTACAATTAAGAGTGGAGGATTTATAGTTGTAAACCATATCAATAGCTGTCAGCAGAATAGCAACATTTGGCAGAAGATACTTCAGTTGGATACAGCTACAATGAGTTTTGATTTAGGAGCAATTGGTATAAGTTTTTTTAAACCATCGCTTCCCAAATTAAACTACGATTTATATTTTTAATCAGAGAAAAGAAAAACATTAGACAATATGGAAAAAAGTACTATTTATACTAAAACGGGCGACAAAGGAAAAACATCACTTGTTGGTGGCAAACGAGTTGATAAAACACATATCCGTTTGGACGCCTACGGTACAGTAGATGAATTAAATAGTTTTGTAGGCTTGTTAGTTTGTGGTTTGATGGACACTGAATTGAAAGACTTTTTGTTGTTTATCCAAAACAAACTATTTGTGGTAGGCTCTTATTTAGCTACCGAGACTGATGCCAATACGGAAAAGTCTGCAGTGATAATAAACGAAAGCGACATTGAAGCATTGGAGACAATGATGGACAAGATGGATACAGAGTTACCTAAACTCATGCGCTTCATTCTCCCTGGCGGAAGCGAATCGGCTGCACGTGCGCATATTTGTCGTACAGTTTGCCGAAGAGCAGAAAGAAATGTATATAAAGTGGCTGATCAATATCCAATACACGAGATGATTCTGGTTTTCTTGAACAGATTATCCGACTTTTTCTTCTTAACAGCTCGTCTTGAGTGCCAAAAAACTGGAAAAGAGATGT
>CAYTJC010000172.1:0-4548 GCA_964437875.1 uncultured Dysgonomonadaceae bacterium | reverse complement strand
GAGCCAGTGGATGCAACCACACAACCACAAAGTGCTGACAATCTTCCTAAATGCTGCTTTATGTAGATAACTGCTAAGTTACTTAACACCAAAGCACGTATAAGTGTTTGCTCATCGGCCCCAATTTCTTCTGCATAAGACAGAACTGGCAAAGTTGCAGCAATACCTTGATTGCCACTTCCCGAATTACTCATAACAGCAAGTTTTGCTCCGTCCATGCGCACATCACATGCTCCGGAAGTAGCTATAAGCATCTTTGAATGTGGATTTTCACCAAAAACAGAAAGCCCCATTTTGCCACCTAATATTTGAGACACATTGTGTCCATAACTATCATTTTGGGCTTCTCCTGATACAGCTTTGTTCATTTTAGCTGCAGCATGTATAAAGTTCAACTCCTCAATTGGAGTCTCGTGTGCAAAATCATACACCTTTCTCAGGTTTAGTGAAACTGCAACATCGTCTGTATCTATCTCCTCAAATTCTTTTGAAAGTAACACCTCGCCATCTTTCTCTAAATGTGAGAAGAAAGTATGAGCACCGCTTATAACAGCTTTCACCGCACTATTCTTGGCGTAACAAACAACCTCTATGTAAAGATTATGAGTTAAGTTTTCCTTTACCGCAATGTTTATTCTCTCGTCATTGATATATTGCTTGGCCTCTACCAAATCTTCAGCGTCGAAGTCACGTAATACTTCCAAGCCGTACTCCGACTTGCCAATTAAAGCTCCTAATGCAATTGCAATAGGGAGGCCAATCATTTTTGTGCCTGGTATTCCTACTCCCATGGCATTTTTAATAACATTTGAACTTAAAAAAACATCGATTTTTTCTGGTCGATGCTCTAACAGTTCTGATGCTTTTGCAACACACAAAGATACTGCAATGGGCTCGGTACATCCCATTGCAGGAACAATCTCTTGTTCCATAAGGTGCTTAATTGCTTTACGCTCGGTTAAAGACAACATATCTATTTAATTAAAGAGTTTGATTTTGAATTACTACGATATGCAAATTTACACAAAGTGAGCGAATAAAACAGCCTATGCGTTTAAAACAGATACTGAGCACAAAAGGTTTAATTATTTTTTGCAATTAAAAAAGAAAGTTATATATTTGGGAACACAAATATAAATGCCGTGAAATATCCTGAACAACTACTTCATTACATTTGGAAATACAAACTTTACACTGACCAAGTTTTTGTTTCATCGGACGGAGATGAAATTGAAATCATTGACACAGGAATGTTGAATAGTAACGCTGGCCCTGATTTTTTCAACTCTAAAATAAAAATAGGCAATAAAACATGGGCGGGGAACATCGAAATACATAAATCTTCATCTGACTGGAAAAGACATAAGCACCATACCGATCCAGCCTACAACTCGATTATACTCCACGTAGTGGAGAAAATAGATTGCGATATTTACACACAAGATGAAAGAAAGATCCCACAAATTGCTATTCGAATACCCGATAGGGTGGCAAGCAACTACACACAGCTTTTGACATCAAACTTCACTATACCTTGCACCAACAATTTAAAAAACATACCAAAAATCCATTTAAACAATTGGCTATATGCATTGCTTGTTGAACGACTAGAGAGAAAAACCAATGACATATACACGATGTTGGATAGATTCAACAACTCGTGGGACGAAACATTCTATGTACTCCTGTCTCGAAATTTTGGTTTTGGCTTAAACTCAGAAGTGTTTGAACGACTGGCATTAAGCCTGCCTTATTTTTATATTCAAAAACACAGTGACAACATCTTTCAAGTAGAAGCACTTCTGTTTGGACAAGCCGGACTTCTTGAGGACGAAACAATAATAGACGATTATTTTCTTCAACTTAAGAAGGAATATCAGTTCCTGAGAAAGAAATACACTCTCAACAACTTAGATGGATATCTATTTAAGTCGCTACGGGTTCGTCCACAAGGATTCCCACAAGTACGCATTGCGCAGCTTGCTGCTGTTTTGCAACAATCCAAACGACTCTTCTCTCAAACTCTAAATAGAGAAGATGAAAATATGATCCGCCTGTTTTTTCATATCAATGCCTCGGAGTATTGGCAAACACACTATACATTTGACAAAACATCCGCAAAAAAGACAAAGTTTCCTGGAGACTCATCCATCAATGTTATCCTTATAAACACGGTAGTACCTATCCTTTTTGCGTATGGCAAAAAGAACGATGTTGAGAAATATTGCACACGTGCATTAGCAATATTAGAAAACTTGAAACCAGAACAAAACAGCCTTATCACAGAATTCAAAAAACATGGTATTAACCCTCTAAATGCAGCTGACACGCAAGCCCTCATTCAACTAAGAAGAGAATATTGTGACCAACACAAATGCCTGTACTGTAAGGTGGGCTATCAAATACTTTCAGGGAAGATGGAGACAGTTTAAAAAATAATAAAAACTGATGTTTTACTTTTTTTTGTCTCGCATTTCTTACTATACTGTTTAAATCGTTGTATTTTTGCATGATAAACAAGTTTTGAATTCATTTAATTCTTATTCCAACTATGTGTTTAAGTAAAAAATATATCTGCAGAATACTTTACTCTTTGGGCAGTTTGCTACTATTTCATGCTTGTGCAAATATTGCAGCCCCAACTGGTGGCTTGTACGATATAGACCCACCAAGAGTTGTGAAAGCAACTCCCGATTTCAATGCTTTGAATAATGATAAATCGAAAATAGAAATTCTTTTTGATGAAAACATCAAAATAGAAAAACCTATGGAAAAAGTAATTATAGCTCCACCACAACAAAAATTCCCTATCATAAAAGCACAGGGCCATAAGGTTATTGTAGAACTAGAAGACGAACTCCTACCCAACACTACATACACTATAAACTTCACAGATGCTATTGTGGATTTTAACGAAGGAAATACATTAGAAAATTTCTCGTATTCATTTTCGACAGGCGATCACATAGATTCTTTAGCAGCTTCAGGGATAGTGTTAAAAGCTGAAAACTTAGAGCCTGTGCAAGGTATATATGTGGGAATCCACTCCAACCTAAATGACACAGCTTTCACCCAGCTTCCTTTCGAAAGAATATCAAGAACAGACTCACGTGGTAGATTCAGCATAAAAGGAATTGCAGAAGGTGAATACAAAATCTATGCATTAGGCGATTTAAACAGGAGTTACAAATATGACAACCCGCAAGAAGAAATTGCTTTCTTAGACTCTATAATTATTCCCTATACCGAGCAGGCTATGCGCAATGACACAGTTTTTATAGATAGCCTAACTATTGACACAATATACAACGTAAAATACACCCACTTCTTTCCCGACGATATACTCTTGAGATCTTTCGAATCGGGATTTGCGAGGCAATATCTCCAAAAGCATGAAAGGACGCTACCGCACAAACTAGACCTATTCTTTGCAGCACCCACTGAGGCTGCCAAGTTTAATTTACTGCAACCTGAAGCCTCTTCTGAAAAGTGGTATGTAAAAGAAAGCAGCATTACCAATGATACTGTTTCTATTTGGATAACAGACTCACTTATTTACAAAGCCGATACAATAAAACTAATAGTAGACTTCTTACGCACTGACACTTTAAACAATCATGTTCTGAACACAGATACTTTGAACTTTACAATTAGAGGAGGCACAAAAAAGAAAAGTGCACCTGAGAAGAAAAAAGACGAAGAAGAAAAAGAGACACCCATTAAGCATTTAAACATTCGCAACAACATACAATCCAGCCACGAAATCTACAACTCGCTCTTTTTGGAGTTTGAAGAACCACTTGCCAGCTTTGATTCAACAGAAATAAAGCTTCAGCATGAAGTTGATTCAATATTTAGTCCTGTTAAATATAAGCTCATCCCAGATTCATTAAATGCAAGAAGATATCGAATAGAATATAAATGGGAAGCAGGAGAAAGATACAAGTTCCTGATAGACTCAGCCGCTTTTGTAAGTGAATATGGTCTTCACAACAATACACTTGAACAAGTGTTTACTGTAAAGAAACTAGAGCAATACGGGAATCTAATTTTTATAATTAGCGGATTGCCTCAAGGAAAGACCGCTTATGTAGAGCTCTTAAATGCCCAAGATAAACCTTTTAGAAAAGTACGTGTCTTAAACAACGAGGCTTTGTTTATGGATTTAAACCCAGGGAAGTTATACGCTCGCCTTTTCATTGATGAAAATGAAGATGGAGTGTGGACATCAGGAGACTACGATTTAAAACGCAATCCGGAAATTGTTTACTACAATCCAAAATGGTACGAGATAAGAGCTTTCACAAATCACGAAGAGTCGTGGGATTTAAATTCGCACCCTTTTGATAAACAAAAACCTCTTGACATTACAAAAAACAAACCCGAAGAAAAGAGAAACAGAAACAGAAATGAGGAAGAAAGACAGCGAAGAAAAGAGGGCAACTCTTCAAACCCATCAATGAGTTTAGGTGGCACACCGAGAGGAATGCAACAAAATCGCAGGTAAATTGACAAATTTCAACACACAAATTATAATTTTATATAACA
>CAYTJC010000171.1:0-4568 GCA_964437875.1 uncultured Dysgonomonadaceae bacterium | reverse complement strand
TGCATTGACAAACGGAGCGCTTCCAATGAAGGATGACAATAATACTTCTAAGGATCTTATTGGAGCACTGACAGTGCGTCCAATTAAACACTTGATGATTAAGGGTGCTTATAACTGGGGAGAATATGCTAACGAAAATGGCAATTTCCAAGAAATGAATCGCTTTGTTGTAGGGGCATGGTACAATAATCCTACAGGATTAACGCTACGTTCTGAGTTTGGCAAGATTAAGAGTAGTTCTGCTACTAAAGTTGATGAAACTGGTGCTTATGTTCTTCTAGGTTGGCGTGCTGACAAATGGTTGCCTGTAGTACGGTGGGACATGTACGAGGATAATGAAAATGAATTGACAGGCAATAATTATAATCGTATCCTTGCAGGGGTTACTTATCAAGTAACTAACAACTTCAAGATACAAGCTAATTACAACCATAAAATGTTCACAGATAAAGCTAAAGAAGCCCTAGGTTATGATTCAGATAATCAAATACAAATAATGGGTCTTTTTAGATTTTAATAAACACTCTTTTTTTTATTAACATTAAAATTTTAATTGTATGAAAAAATTAATTTTTAGTTTGGCATTACTCTTTGTGGGTATAACAGTAAGTGCTCAGCACTTAGGAACTGAATATCGTTTGAAAAAAGTTATTCCTGTAGAAGGACGACAAGGAATAGCAATTGATGAAAACTATTACTATGTTTCTAATACTACAGCTCTTTTAAAATATGACAAAGAGGGTAATCTTTTGATGAGAAACGATCAACCGTTTCAAGATCCAGAAAAAGCTAATCACTTTGGTGATATTGATATCTTTAATGGCGAAATTTATACTGGTCTTGAGAAGTTTGAGTATGGACGTGGATTCAATATTGCTATTTCTGTTTATGATGCAGAAACATTACAGTGGAAACGTGACCTACCTTGGTCGCCAGAATCAGGACAAGTAGAAGTTTCTGGAATTGGTGTAGATCGCGAGAAAAACATGGTTTGGATGACTGACTGGGTTGATAGCCGTTATGCATATTGCTATAGCTTAGAGACTGGTCAGTATTACACTAAAATGCAGTGCCAACCAACTCCATATTGGGCACAAGGTGTTTTCATAGCAGATGGCAAAATGCTGATTACTGCTGATGATGGTGAGTCAATGTATAATATACCTGACAATATTTATATGATTGATATATCTTCGGTTCCTTTCACAGGCTTGAAAGATGGTACTGAAGTAGTGAAAGAAACTCCATTCAGTGTTAAACTTGATAAGGATGGTAAACCTGTAATGCGTACAGGCAAAATTGCTGCTGGTGCACAACAGGGTAGAGTTGAGCTATTTCGTGAAATGAATGACTTCCGTCGTACTGGTGAGATTGAAGGATTGGCAATTGACCCTACAAATGATGACCTAGTTGTTTTGAATAACCGTGGTACTACTATCGTACTTGGCATGTCACAAGGACCTGTAACAGCTGAAGGTTATACTAAGGAAATTCGCGAACTTTACGTTTATGAGAAAGTAAAATAATAGTATATACAACATGTACTGATTAATGAGAAAACGGGACCAAAGGGTCTCGTTTTCTTTGTTTATACCTCAATGTTGAAAAAATAAAGCTCATCATAAATAAAATCTATTGGCTGTAGGGGTAAAGCAATTCATGCTGTTTTTATGAAGTTGTTTTATCTCATTATATTTAATTGCAAATTGAATATAATTTCAATAATCTATGAATCAACTATTTTAAGTATCTTTGTACTCCATTTTTTTAATTGAATACAGTTTTATGCATACAAATTTAAAATACATCCCCGATTATATATTTGAGTCGAGCTGGGAGGTTTGCAATAAGGTGGGCGGTATATACACCGTCTTGTCATCACGTGCTAACACACTTCAGAAAGAACATAAAGATAAAATAATATTCATTGGTCCCGATATTTGGAATGAGGAAGAGAGTCCTTGGTTCAAAGAAGATGAAACGCTTCACAAAGAATGGCGGATACATGCTGATGAGAAAGAGCGATTGACAGTGCGCATTGGTCGTTGGCAAGTTCCAGGCGAGCCAATAGCTGTTTTGGTAAACTTCAATAAGTTTTACAAACAAAAGAATGATATATATGGTCAAATGTGGCGACTCTTTGGGGTTGACTCTATGCCTGCTTATGGAGACTATGACGATTCTAGTATGTTTGCCTACGCTGTGGGCAATGTAATAGAGAGCTTTTATACTTACTACAAGTTGAACAGTCAGCATGTTGTAGCTCACTTCAATGAGTGGATGCTGGGTATGGGAGCGCTATATGTAAAACAGTTTGTGCCTAAAATTGCGACAATCTTCACCACTCACGCCACTTCAATAGGGCGATCCATTGCAGGAAACAATTTGCCACTTTATAAGCACTTCAGTGAATATAACGGAGACCAAATGGCACAAGAGTTGAATATGGTTTCTAAACACTCAATTGAGAAAATTGCAGCACACAATGTAGATTGCTTTACTACAGTAAGCGATATCACGGCTAGAGAGTGTGAACAATTGCTAGAAAAGAGGCCTGACATAGTAACCCCAAATGGATTTGAAAAAGGCTTTATACCTAAAAAGGCTGCTTATACAAAGCAACGTGCTGATGCGCGTGCAACCCTAATTCGTGTGACAGAGGCTCTTTTGGGATATCCTGTTGCATCAAAATCACTGTTGGTAGCTCTCAGTGGAAGATATGAATACAAAAATAAAGGGATTGATGTTTTTATCGACTCCCTGAATAAGTTGAGAGACAACCAATCTTTGAAAAAAGATATTGTGGCTTTTATCATGGTGCCAGCATGGGTGAAAAAATATCGCAATGATTTGCAATACCGCTTGCAAGAAGATGGTCCAATAAGTGCAAATGCTGCGCTGGAATTCCCCTTTTTGACACACAATATGCATCAGCCCGAAAATGACCCTGTTTTATCTCAGATAAAACAGCTTGGTTTCACCAATTCAAAAGAAGAGAGGGTAAAGATTATCTTCGTGCCTTCCTATCTCAATGGTGATGATGGAATATTCAATACTTCGTACTATGATTTATTGATTGGATTGGATGCCACAGTATTTCCCTCGTACTACGAACCGTGGGGATATACTCCACATGAAAGCATTGCATTTTCAATACCAACTGTAACAACTTCTTTGTCTGGATTTGGAGCTTGGGCTACAAAGATGGGCGATAGCGAGGGGATTGACGATGGTGTTGCGGTAATTCGTAGAGATGAGGATAACTATGATGAAGTTTCTGATAAGATTGCAGAGACTTTAATCGGTTTATCGCAGAAAAAGAAAAAAGAGATTGGAGAAACAAGAGATGCAGCTTTGAGTTTAGCCGATTCGGCCGATTGGGAACATTTTATTGGCTATTATGAGCAAGCGTATAACATAGCACTGCATAGTTCAATTGAAAGATTATCAGAAAAGAATGCTACAAATGATTAAGTAATTTACTGTTTTCTGTACAAGAATAGGTAAACGTAGCGCATAGTTGATTATTCTTAGTCGAAACTGCACTATTAACAATATTGAAACAAAATAAATAATGAAACAAATAAATAAAAATATGATTATAGAAACAAGTCATGCAAATAATCCAGTTTGGAAAGATTTGCAGGTTCATTCAGTTTTGCCAGAGCAGTTGCTCCCTTTGCAAGAGATAGTTCGCAATTTATGGTGGACTTGGAATGAAGAAGCTAAAGCTCTCTTTGAAGTAATGGATCCCGTGAGCTGGGAAGATAGCGATAAAAACCCCGTAATTTTGTTGCAAGGTTTAACAAAGGAGCGTGGTGAGGAGATTGTGAAAGATGAATACTTGATGAGTCGCCTAAGTATTGTTTACGACAAGTTCAACGAGTATATGTCTGAAAAATCGGATAATGGCAGGCCAAGTATTGCTTATTTCAGTATGGAGTATGGTATGACTCATGTGTTGAAGATATATTCGGGTGGCTTGGGCGTTTTAGCAGGAGATTATCTTAAAGAAGCTAGTGATAGCAACGTGAATATGACTGCTGTAGGATTTCTCTACAGATTTGGTTATTTCACGCAATGGTTGGCACTAGATGGCCAGCAAGAGGCAAAGTATGAAGCTCAAAACTTTGGAAATTTACCAATTTCTCAGGTGAAGAATGATGATGGTACTCCTTTTGTACACGAAGTGGAATTTCCAGGGCGTACTGTTAAAGCACATATCTGGGAAGTAGCTGTGGGGCGCATCAAATTGTATTTGATGGATACCGATGTAGAATCGAATAGTGATGAAGACCGTTCTATTACGCACAAGTTATATGGTGGAGATTGGGAGAACCGTATGAAACAAGAATACCTGCTAGGTATTGGTGGCATGCAGTTGCTTGAAAAACTAAAAATAGAAAAAGATGTTTATCACATGAATGAGGGACATGCTGCCCTTATCAATGCTGAGCGTTTAAGCTATTACATAAATGAAAAAGGACTCACCTTTAATCAAGCCAAAGAAGTAGTGAGAGCATCTTCGCTTTACACTGTTCATACGCCAGTTCCAGCAGGTCACGACC
>CAYTJC010000170.1:0-4586 GCA_964437875.1 uncultured Dysgonomonadaceae bacterium | reverse complement strand
CACTGCAAGCCCCAAAGCATGGGGACAAGTTATTACCATAACAGATGCCATGCGCTCCATAGCAAAAGAGAATTCTTTCCCTACTATTAACCACACCGCAAGCGTTGCAAATCCAACGGACAGGGCTACAATTGTGAGCCAAAAAGCAATCCTATCTGCTAAGTTTTGTGTTTTAGATTTCACACTTTGTGCTTCACGCACCATATTCACAACTTTGTTGAGATAAGCATTCTCCCCCACCTGTTCCACACTAATGGTTAGTGAGCCATTCCCATTTATAGTTCCCCCAATTACTTTGCTATCTTTTTTCTTCTTCACAGGCTTAGACTCTCCTGTTACCATTGATTCATTTACATTGCTCTCCCCATCAGTTATCACTCCATCCACAGGAATTTTCTCACCTGGACGAACTACTACTTTGTCATCCTCTTTCAGTTCATCCAACTTTACATCCACGGTATCACCATTCTTAAGCAGATGAGCTTCAGAAGGCATTAGTTTTACTAACTCTTGCAAGGATTGCGATGCACCCAGCACAGATTTCATTTCAATCCAGTGGCCCAACAACATAATATCTACCAACGTTGCCAACTCCCAAAAGAACGAAGAGCCCTCTAAGCCAAAGGTGGTTGCCGTGCTATAACCCCACGCCACAGTTATGGCAACAGCAATCAATGTCATCATGCCGGGTTGCTTGTCTTTTAATTCATCTACAAGACCTTTTAGAAAAGGCCAACCACCATAAAAGAAAACTACCGTTGACAGACCAAAAAGAATGTATTTATCTATCCTCTCACTCAGTGTAAACTCAAAACCCAACAAATTTTGCACCATGGGCGAGAGCAACAGTATTGGAAGCGTAATAAGGAGCGATATCCAAAAGCGAAGCTTAAAATCTTTAATCATCATCTCATGGTGTTCGGTGTGGTCATGATGAGCATGTTGGTCCTGCTCAGCATGCTCATCACCTTCTTTATGCTGATGATCATGCGTCTCTTTGTGTTTGTTTTTATTTTCTTCCATAGATTTTCTTCTTTAAAATATTACTTGTCACTTCACACCACCCTGAAGTTTACTGAGCTTGTTTGAAGTGCGATAAAACAAACTTCAAAAAACTGTTTCATCCAATCCAGGACTTCAACAATCTCATCCTCCCTGAAAGATAGTCTGTCTATTCCACAACCTCATAGTTGCGCATCATTCCCATATCCTCGTGCTCCAAATTGTGACAATGATAAATAAAAAGACCCGTAAAATCCTCAAACCTCAACGCCACTTTCACTCTCATACCTGGCAAAAGGAGAAAAGTATCTTGCCAACCATCATCCACAAATCCATCTTTCATGGAGTTCCAAACCAAAGGTGGTACTTGCGAAACATTTCGCTCTATAATCTGAAACTGTAACCCATGAATGTGTACAGGGTGAGGCATCTGCATCATATTGCCCATACCCCTACCGTCTCGGCCACTACCACTATTTATAAACTCCCACACTTCCGTGGTGTTCAATTTCACTTTTTCCCAATCAGCTACTTCTGTCATTTCAAAGACTTTGCCATTAATGAACCATTGCATCCGTTGAAAATGAAAATCGAATTGACGCGGTGTGGCTTCATTCACAGCTTCCGCTAAGTCAAACGTCTCTATCGCCTCCAACTCCGTTGGCAAAGAAACAACCTCTCCTTGCTGGCTCTTTACAATAAAGTTGAACAACGTGAGTGGCTCTCCATTATCAATATACGTCTCAGAAACACCACTTTCACTACGCATCATTCCTCTCCCACTCATCATACCGCCTCTTCTTCCACCACCCATCATTCCCATCATAGTGGCATTATCAAATGAAAGACTATTGAGCGATATTTGTGAATCAGTTTCGTCCAAAGAGAAATCACGCCACACTTCCACACGTTCACCAGGAGATAGCATTATGTAAGGCTTGTCAGTAGGCTTCGACAGCAATCCACCGTCATTGCCAATAATGGTCATGTCTGCACCATCGCTCCAAGCCAGTTTGTAAATTCTAGAATTAGACCCATTCAATACTCTAAATCTATAGGTTCCCTTTTTCAATTCCATCAATGTCTTGCTCTGTCCATTTATTATAATCTCATCACCCAAAAAACCCACCATTCTGTCCATTCTGTTGTTTTCTAAATAGACTAACTGATTAGACGAATCAAATCTTCTATCCTGAATTACCAATGGTACTTCATATTCCACAGCTGGCATATTATCTCTGTTGTCTTCCACTATAAAGAGTCCTGCCAACCCTTTATATACTTGCAGACCAGTTTTTCCATGCGGATGCGGATGAAACCAATAAGTGCCAGGCTTATTGTCAACTACAAATTCATAAACAAACTGTTCGCCAGTTTTCACAACATTTACAGGATGTCCATCCATTTCGTGTGGAACATGCAAGCCATGCCAGTGGATAATACTCTCATCGGGCAACTCATTATGAAATCTAACTCTTATTTTCTGTTGCGGTTTCACACGTATAATAGGTCCTAGATAAGAGTTAGGTATCTCTTGCAAAGATGAAGGCTCACCTTTCAATAGTTCAGCCTCATATTTATAAACTGCAGTCTTCTCCCCATCAAAGAGTGGTATCTCTGATGGCTTTGCAGTTATCGAAATATCAATCTCAGCTTCAAACTGCTCATTAATTGTACTATTATTGGTTGTTTGCTTGTTCTGTGCACCATTCGCACACAAAGCAAACGAGGGCATGATGATCAATGCCATCAATGCCCTCGTTAAGTATTTTAATTTACTTATTTGCATATATTATTTTAAGCTATGTCAATGTCTTTGTTCAAATAAACATCTTGAATGACATTCAACAATTCAATTCCCTCTTTCATCGGACGTTGGAACGCTTTTCTACCCACAATAAGGCCAGTACCTCCCGCCCTCTTATTAATAACAGCGGTGCGTGCAGCAGCAGCTAAATCATTATCTCCCGATGCTCCACCCGAGTTAATCAAGCCAACACGCCCCATATAGTTATTCACCACTTGATACCTACACAAATCTATAGGGTTATCGGTAGTTAGTTTATCATACATACCAGGATTTGTTTTGGCAAATTTGATAGCACGGAATCCACCATTCGCATCAGGCAATTTTTGCTTTATGATATCAGCTTTTATAGTAGCACCCAAATAGTTTGCTTGTCCTGTAAGGTCGGCAGCAGCATGATAATCTTTATCGCCCACTTTAAAATCATTGTTACGCAAGTAGCACCACAACACAGTAGCCATACCCAATTCATGCGCCTCTTCAAAAGCCTCCGATACCTCTTGCACCTGACGATCGGCCTCTTCCGATCCAAAATAGATAGTTGCCCCCACAGCGGTAGCACCCAAATTCCAAGCCTCTTGCACAGATCCATACATTATCTGATCATACGTATTGGGATATGTCAATAGTTGATTGTGATTCAATTTTACTAAGAATGGAATTTTATGGGCATACTTTCTAGCCATCAGTGCCAATCCTCCAAAGGAAGTGGCAACGGCATTACAGCCACCTTCAATGGCCAGTTTCACAATGTTCTCTGGATCAAAATAGAGAGGGTTGGGTGCAAACGAAGCACCTGCTGTATGTTCTATTCCTTGGTCAACAGGCAATATCGACAAATATCCCGTGCCACTTAAACGACCATGATTGTACAACCACGACAAATTTTTCAGAACCTGCACATTTCTATCGCTTATTCCAAATACCTCGTCCACATAATTGGGGCCAGGATGAGTGAGTAAATCCTTACTCACAGTTTCGCACTTGTGATTCAATAAATCATCTGCTTCCTTACCTAAGTATTCTCTAATTTTTTCGATGTTGTGTACCATATTCTTTATTTTATCTGTTAATACTCTTATTTTACTGTTTCTGCTTTCGCTATATATATAAAATACGAAATTAAACTGAATTACCAATGGTTAATCTCTATTTTATTGAATAAGATAGCATTACTTGGGTGCATTTGTACCTTTGTTCTCCGCTAGCTTATCTTTTTCAAGCAACTTAGCCTCAAATTCCATTTTCTTTTGCTTAGCCCTGTTTCTTCTTTTAATCACCAAAAAGAGAAATGCCACCAAAACAACACCTATTAGTAGTGTCAAAATATTTTCCCATCTAATAATTCCCTCATTCATACGCTCTCTTTTTTTATATGTTAAGTAATTTGTTCAACTGTTTTTTATCCTATAAATTTGCCAAATATCCCACCACACATTCACCACCTCTATTTGGGATGCATCAAACCCCGCTTCTATCAAATTATCATACGTTCTTCTGTTAATGTTATCACCATATAGGTAAAATAAAACAGGGTTCAACATATCCATCACCTTACCCACCAATTTCTTTTCGCTCCGCACATGTTCTAGCAGCAAAACACTAGCATTTCTTTTACACACCCTCTTTATCTCTTTGAAGGCTTTCACGGGATTGTGAACTGAGCAAAACACACACGTCGATACAACAGTGTCAAATGTATTGTCTTCAAACTCCAAGTTTTCTGCATCCATTATCAATAAATCTTCAATGTGCGCATATCCATTTGCTCGCCGAC
>CAYTJC010000169.1:920-4602 GCA_964437875.1 uncultured Dysgonomonadaceae bacterium | reverse complement strand
ATCTCTCCAACAAAAGATCAACGCCTATAGGATAATGATCTGATAAATATTCAGTCTCTCCCTCATTATAAATAAATGCATCTACTACTTTATCTGTCAGATGAACAGGCATGAGAATATAATCAATCCGTTCTTCTATCTTAGATCGTATTGCTTTGTGCTTAGAAATGTTCATGAGTATGGGTGTAGGAAATGTAAACCGTTTATGAGGTGCTACATATTCACGACAAACATCAACCAAAGGATAGGACAAAAATTGGGAAATAGTTGAATAATCAAATCTACCCTCCATCAAGTTCTTACTCTCCTCCCCTCCATATTTGCTCAACAGATCAGTTGCATTGGCATCCAAAAAGTCTGCATCCATGGGCGAATGTGCATTCATGTCGCCCATCAATAAGAAATTATCCAACTCTTCGTTTTTGATATAGTCAAGTATAAAACTCGCCTCAGTAAGTCGCTTTTTTGCATCAGATGGATTGAGGTGAGTTACTAAAAAGTCAAATCCATACGTTGCCACATGCAGCAATCCGTGTCCACAATTCTCCGTGATCTTATTTTTCACAACAATAGGCTGCTTAGAAGTTAGTCCCACAGGATAGCCATCCTCTTTTACAATAACAGCATATTCATGCCCCCACTTTTTTTGCAATTTCAGACAAACTCTTTTGGGTAAAACCACACAGCTCTTGCATGGCCAATACTTCTGGGTCTTTGTTTTTAATCCAATCAATGAAACGCCCTCTTCTTTCAGCATCCTTTCCCCAATCAAAACCATTAAAGATATTGTAAGATATGATGCGCACCTTCTCCACATTGGGTTTCCAATATCTTTCTAAGCTTTGACTGTTTTCTTGCGCATAGCCCGATAAAAATGATACCATGCACAAAGTAACTACTAGTAAAATTCGGTTTCTCATATTGATTTTCCTGTTTTTTTTATTAAAAGGAAATTTGAAATCATTTAGCAGTAAAAGCCTCTTCTATTTTCCACATCACAGCAACTTATACACACCTCCAGGCATTGGCTTCACCACATTTTTCATCTCCAACTCAAGCAGAGTGAAAAACAATTCAGACACAGGAACATCCAATTCAATGGCAAGCATATTCACATGAATAGACGGTGTATTATTGAGAGCATTAAAAACCCGCTCCTCGCTTTCCGTCAATTGCAGAAAAAGCTCTTTCTGTCTGGGTTGTGGCTTCGTAGCATTGTCCCACCCCATGTGATCTGTAAATCCTTTGATGTCTTGCATCAGTATGGCACGGTCAGAAGCTATGAGCCTGTTGCAACCTACAGATGCAGCATCAGTAACTCTGCCAGGCACAGCAAACACCTCACGATAGTATGAGTTGGCTATTTCGGCTGTGATGAGTGAGCCTCCTTTGCTCGAAGATTCTATTACCACCAAAGCATCTGCCAATCCAGCTACAATACGATTGCGACGCACAAAGTTGAATCGCTCTGGTTGTGTGCCACTCGGAAACTCTGTGACCAATGCACCTGCATCCAGCATATCAATGGCTGTTTTTCGGTGCACAGCAGGATATATTCTGTCCAACCCATGAGCCAATACAGCAGCAGTGGGCACGCCATTCTGTAATGCAGCTCTGTGGGCACAAATATCAATACCATAGGCCAATCCGCTCACAATTATTATATCGGAGAACTTAGTCGAAAGTTCTTTCACAAACTGATTGCATGTTTCATAACCATTTTGTGTGGCATTACGTGTACCCACAATACTTACCACCTTCTTGTAGTTTAGGTTGCTATTTCCCTTCACATTGAGCAAGATGGGTGCATCTACACAGTGGGTCAATCTCTCAGGGTACTCGGGAGATGTGAAGAAGAGAACCTGTAAGTTGTTTTTAGTAACAAATGCCAACTCTTCTTCCGCTTTGCGGAGCACTTCTTTACTTTTTATTTGGTTGATTAAGCGGTGCGAAATGCCTTGAATCTTCTCTAAGTTGCGAGCCGACTCTTTAAATATTTGCTCTTCGTCGCCCACAATGTGCATTAGGTTGCGAGCAAGTGCAACTCCCACACCCTCAATGTGAGTGAGTGCAATTTGATAGAGAGTTTTATCAGTAACAAACGTTGACATGGTTGCTATATTCAGTTTATGTGTTTTACAAACAGATTAATCAATGCTTTATTTCTACTATATATACTACACCATAGTAGAAATTTTGATTTAGTTACAAATATACAAATGATTATTAACTTAAAATGAAGGAAAGTGAAATTAAGAGCACATTCGAACTAAAGTTGTTTAGTGACTGTTAGTTATCATAGTAACCACAACAGATGAAAGTTTTCAACTAACAGTTACCCTATAGTATTTCACCCATTTACAACCTATTATTATGAAACTATATATATTACTTTTGATACTTGGAGTTTTCAATCTTCAAGGATTTTCACAACCAGCTAAAAGCAAAAAGCCAAAATTGGTTGTAGGAATAGTTGTTGACCAAATGAGAAACGATTACATCGATAGATTTTGGAACAAGTACAGCAATGATGGATTCAAACGCTTAGTCAATGATGGATATCGTTTTAAGAACGGGCATTTTAATTATGTACCCACTTATACAGGGCCGGGGCATGCATCTGTTTATACAGGCACTACACCTGCAAGTCATGGCATTATTGGCAACAATTGGTATGACAAAACTCTTGACACCTCTGTTTATTGTGCTGAAGACACATCTGTTGCATCTATAGGTACACAAGATAATGCAGGATTAATGTCGCCTCACAGAATGACAGTTACAACCATTGCAGATGAGAACAGATTGGCTACACAAATGCGAGGGAAAACCATTGGAGTAGCACTCAAAGACCGAGGAGCAATACTCCCAGCTGGGCATACTGCCAATGCTGCATATTGGTTTCACGGGCAAGATGAAGGACGCTGGATAAGTAGTAGTTTCTACATGGAGAGCCTTCCTCAATGGGTAGCTGACTTTAATAGTTCTGGAAAGGCTGAGTCTTATTTCAAAACATGGAATACACTCTACCCCCATTGATACTTATGTGGAAAGTGGAAATGATTTGAATAAGTTTGAAGGTGGGTTCAAAGGAAAAGAGACAGCAACTTTCCCTTATGATCTACAGAAATTGAGAGCTGATAACAACAATTTCGATATGCTAAAAGCAGTGGCGTTTGGCAATGACCTCACTACCGATTTTGCAATAGCAGCTATTGATGGTGAGAGTTTAGGACAAAATGACGATACAGATTTCTTGACACTTAGCTACTCCAGCACCGATTATGTTGGTCATAACTTTGGGGTCAATTCAAAAGAAGTGCAAGACACTTACTTACGCTTGGATAAAAACATTGCTGAGTTGCTACAATACCTGGATCAGAAAGTCGGAAAAGATGAATACCTGATCTTTCTCACAGCAGATCATGCAGCAGTGGATGTACCGGCCTATTTGGACTCATTGAAAATACCAGCTGGTTATTTTGACAGCAAAGGCTTCAGAGCCAAAATTGATAGTCTGGTTGAGAAAGAATATGGCAACAAGAAGTTGATTAAGAACGTATCCAACAATCAGCTTTTTTTCAATTATCAACTACTGAGTGAGATGAACCTAAACATAGATGAGTTTCAACAAAAGTTGAGCAACTACATATTGGCGCAAGATATGATTCATCGTTTTTAT
>CAYTJC010000169.1:0-910 GCA_964437875.1 uncultured Dysgonomonadaceae bacterium | reverse complement strand
GGATGCACTCATCAAAAATGGATTTAACCACAAACGCAGTGGCGATTTGCTATATGTATTAGAGCCAGCATTTATCTCCTATTCACGCACTGGGAGCACACATGGTAGCTCTTTTATGTATGACACACACGTACCGATGCTCTTTTATGGTAAAGGGGTGCAAAGTGGCAGCTCATCCCGCAGAAGCGAAATTGTAGATATTGCTCCTACCATTGCCACACTATTAGGAATTTCATTCCCCAGTGGCACTACTGGAGAACCTTTGTATTGGATGCTGGATGAGTAGAAGAGACAATATTTACTCAGTTGCAAGATGTTAGAATAACACATCTTAAAGCTGGGAGCTTTAAGTACACAGTGTATCTCAAAGCTGGAAGCTTAGAGTACAATACAACAAAAACAAAAGGGAGATTCAAAGCATTAGCTCAAATCTCCCTTTTTATATTTTATATAGTATATATACGCAACCCTCTATGGGATTGTAGTAAGTGTTTTCTATTTCAGCTTTATTCTGTTTTTACTTCAAATGCTTTCAAGTAGCTCTCTTGTGTTTCGTCAGAAGTATTCACTAAACGGATGTAGCGGTAGTCTTCGGCCAACTTACCACCTGTCCACTCTTTGTGCTGATTGAGTTTACCTTCATACTCTACCCAGTTCTCACCATCTTTAGAAACTTGCACAGCAGCCCAAGCTGGAAACTCATCTAATCCGATATTTATTTTGGTAGATACAATAGGCTGTGCAGGCACCAACTCTAAACCGAAATATCCATTTGCAGGAACTCTCAATACCTCCAACATAGGAGATATAGAAATCAGTTTTCGCATATAACGAATAGGTAACTTCTCAGCCTGTGGCAAATTGCTATACATGAGGTGAGGAGTATAGTTGGCCAACGATGGCAACTCCT
>CAYTJC010000168.1:0-4609 GCA_964437875.1 uncultured Dysgonomonadaceae bacterium | reverse complement strand
TAGCAATTGCTTTGTTCATATCTTTTGTGGTGTTGTAGTTGATGGCTTCGTCAAAACCGAACTTAGATTTTAGCATCTCTACCTTTTCATCGGTGCCAGCAATACCAATAACGCGACAGCCTAGTATTTTTCCTATTTGTCCCACAACGCTTCCCACTGCACCAGCTGCACCCGATACTACTATGGTTTCGCCCGCTTTAGGGTTGCCTATTTTGGTCAATCCCATATAGGCAGTCATGCCTGTCATTCCTACAATACCTAGGTAAGCTGATAGGGGTTGTATAGATGGGTCTAGCTTTTGCAATCCTTCGCCAGTTGATGTTTGATACTCTTTCCACTCTAATAGGTTGGATACGAAATCACCTTTTTTGAAGTTCTCATTTTTAGACTCTACTACTTCGGCTACAATGCCCGAGCTAACAGGCTTGTCTAGTTCAAATGGGGGCACATACGAGTCTGCATCACTCATCCTGCCTCGCAGGTATGGATCAACAGATACGAATAGGGTTTTCAATAATACTTCACCTTGCATTACTTCAGGCATCTTTTCGTCGATAGATTTAAAATCTGAAAGTTGAGGTGTCCCTTTTGGACGGCTTTTTAAAATGATTGCTTTATTCATTGTTTAGTACTTTATATAATTTGCTTTATTTAAATGATATCTATTCTATTAGATATTTATTCGATAAAGGGTAACGACACTTTTTTTTGAGGAAGTTGTCATTACCCCCTATTTCTTGTTGATGGAGATAAACTCTAATAGTTAAAACACTTTAGGAGAGAAATTGTTTTGATAATGCTATGATGGGGGCGTTACAGCGAAAAGGATTTCACTGTTTATTAGGCGAAGAGTCTGTATTTAAATGTAAGCTTGCTTGCTTCAATAGCTCCAAGTCGCCTGGGTAGTCAAGAGCAATTTCAGCTCTTTTATAACTTTCCTCTGCACTTTTCAGTACTACCTCTTTCACGTCGTCAGGAACAAAAGAGTAGATAGAAGTAAGTGCTTTTTGCATGCGTATCATCACCTCTATATTGCTAGCTCCATCTCTGGATATTGGGCGAAAAGCATCTTCGAAAATATCAGAGGCTTCAATTTCAGGAACTTCAATGCGTGTATATTTTACATCGGGCGATGTATCATAATCATTTTTCTTAAACCACAGGTGAAACAGTCTGACATAGCTATTGATAATGGAAACTGCTGTTCCTGGATCATTTATTCCGGGAGATAATGCTCGACTGGCTATTTCGCTCAGAGCGATAAGACCAAAACGAGGATCGGCATAATAAGAGCGAGATTTACCAATTATGAAAGCTTTGCTTAGTTTCTCTTTATCGTCTATGGGTATTTCTTCGTGTGCGGACACAACATAAGCAATCACTCTGTCTGGCGAAACAAAAGTTCCTGGCATACAGTTGAGCGTGATGATTACTTTAAGTTGTGTAGCCACTTCTTGCATTCTTTCCATGTTGAGATGTAGAATATAGCCGATTTCATCGCTATATATAGGCATTCCCTTGTCTTCTCTTTCAATTATGGGAGAACCTCCCATGCGGCGCACTCTAATTCTTTTTTCAAATGTTTTGGTGGTTACATCTTCAATTTTCATTATGGTGTGCTCCAAGCGCCCGAGTTTTGAAATCCTCTCCACCCATCTGATAAAAGTTATAATGACTAATAGGAAAACAACAAGAGTGAGAATAAATAAAATAAAATGTCCAGCCTTACCATAATATCCATTTTTGAAAGCAACTGAGGCTACAATGCTAAATATGAATGAACCAATGTAGATGGAGAGAGCATTTTGAGATACATCGTCTGCCACAACTAATTTGAAAGATCGGGGTGTGGCAGTTGAGCTTGCTGCAGCAAATGCAGATATCATGGAGCCAACGGCGAAAATGGCAATCACCAACATGCTGTTGGAGAGAGTGCTGAGCAAATCGTCCAGCGATTCATACTTGATGTCGGGTGCAATGTCTGTTATGAAAGTTCCATCTGCCAATGTTGCTACAAGCGCACCCATAATGGAGAGCAAGCAAAAGATGAGTGGCTTAAACCAAAGTTTTTCTGAGAGTTGACTGAAGTAGAAAATGATGTTTTGGTGCATAAATGGTCAGGGTTAAAGCTTTAGAGTATAAACGAAGGAGCGGTTGGTTGTAGTGATAACAACCAGTTTATTCTTTTAGTTGTCTTTTTCACTCATCTTTTATGTGTTGGTTCACATCATCTTCTTCATCCATTTAAAATGTTTAAATGGCACATATTTTAAAGGAATATCCAGCCAGGTAGGACTATGCACAACTGCTCTTCTGTTGCTAAAAGACAAGAAGCTCTCATATCCATGGTAGTTACCTATACCACTATTGCCAACTCCTCCAAACGGGAGGTGATGATTGGCTACATGCATAATGGTATCATTAATACAAGCTCCGCCTGATGTTGTACTGTTTAGTACTTCTTTTGCTTTTTTGTTTGTGCCAAAATAATAGAATGCCAATGGTTTTTCGTTTTGGTTGATATACGCTATTGGTTCGGTTATATCATCAAAAGTCATGACTGGCAATATGGGGCTGAATATCTCTCGTTGCATTATTTCATGTTCAGGTTTCACATCGTCTATAATGGTGGGGGCTATGTAGCGCTTTTTAAAATCAAGTTCACCGCCCCAATGTATTGTACCCTCGTGTAGCAATCCTGCTAATCTGCTCATAGCTTCGTCATTGACAATGCGAGGGAAGAAACGACTTTTCTTGATATCAGTGCCATACATTTGTTTGGTGTGATACACAATCTCATTAAGTAGTTTATCTTTGATGGAGTGATGTGCGAAAAGATAATCTGGTGCAATACAAGTTTGTCCGGCATTGATCAGCTTGCCAAAGACAATGCGCTTAGCAGCTATGTCAATGTTGGCATCTTTGTCCACAATACACGGACTTTTGCCCCCCAATTCTAACACAACGGGAGTAAGATTTTCTGCAGCTGCTTTCATTACCACTTTTCCCACTTTTGGACTACCGGTAAAGAATATCAGATTGAAGTGTTGTTTAAACAATAGTGTGTTGGTCTCTTTTCCACCCTGAACTAAGGCAATGTAATTTGTGGGGAATGTTTTGGCTATCATCTCTTCCATCATTTTTGCCACAGAGGGTGTGTCGGGCGATGGTTTCAATATTGTGCAACATCCTGCTGATATAGCTCCCACGAGTGGATTGAAGAGCAATTGAAAAGGATAGTTCCACGGCGAAACAATGAGTGCAACGCCCAATGGTTCGTGCATTACTTTGCTTGATGAGGGTCGCAAATAAATGGGTGTTTTAACACGATGGGGTTTTGCCCACTTCTTCAGGTGTTTGGTGTGATTGTCAATCTCGCTCAATATTAAACTAATCTCAGTCAAATATGCTTCTTCGGGCGATTTATGCAGATCGTGCCACAATGCTTCTTGAATTCTTTCTTCATATTCAAGAACAACTTTTTTCAATTTACTCAATTGTTCCAATCTGAATTGCACATCCTTTGTTTTGTTCGTTGCAAAGAAGGCTCTTTGGTTATCAAGATGGTTTACTATTGTGATTTCTGGAGTCTCTTTCATAAGTTATTGTTTTAATCTTTAGTCCTAGGAATTACTCCTGCTGCCACTCCCAATTTATCTAAATGCTTATAAGCCACTTTTGCTAAACTCGAAGTTTTCACCATTGCCTTTATCTCTTCCATATCGCTTGTTTCATAAATTCTATCTAATGCCTGCTTGGCATTCTGATTGGTTGCAAATATCTCAAAACGATTGGCGAAAGACGTTATGTTGCTATTCGGAGGCAATAACTCTTGTGTTGGTCTGTATAGCATCCATGTTCGGCATGTAAAGCCTGTGTAGTTGTGATCTGGGAAGTGGGTGGTGAAGAACTCATGAGCTAATTGAAAGGAACGGTCTATTTTCTCTGGCCTTAAATCAGCATCAGTTGTAATGTGAACGTTGATAATGGGCATGCCTTCGGGAAAACGTTGTTTCATTTCATCAGACAAGGGCATATAATCATAATCTGCTCGCTCAATCTCTGCATAAGAGAAGTGGAACTTCTGAAACCTGAGCGAACCTAAATCAAATATCTCACCTTTGTATATAAAGCGGAGCCACAAGGCATCGCGAGCGCTAATTCCATATTCTTTGTAAGAATTGTGATAGCGACAGATACGAAAGTTGAGGTCTTGTATGCTATCGTAAAAAATTGTATTAGGTATGTTTTTGTGGTCGAAATACCCTTTCAGAGGAATCAGTTCATACAACAGTGTAAACAGTCTATCCCTTACTGATAAATCCACCAAAGGATTGTCAGGAAAGTCATATTGATAAGGCTGCTCAATGAGAGGTGTGAAGTTCTTTGGAAATTCCCGCTCAATATATCCTATAAAGTTTTTATTGAATTTAGCCTCGGTTATTATTTCAATAATTTTATGTTTCA
The DNA here is from genome assembly GCA_964437875.1 of uncultured Dysgonomonadaceae bacterium. Lineage (GTDB taxonomy): Bacteria > Bacteroidota > Bacteroidia > Bacteroidales > Dysgonomonadaceae > UBA2632. The sequence goes on along the minus strand of CAYTJC010000168.1, from coordinate 142 downwards.
TCAAATTAACTCTAGTCTTATTATGGTTGTTTGTTTATAAATGAAGATATTAAAAAAATTATTGGTTCATCAAATATTCACCCACTGCATGCAGGGTCAACGCATCAAATTTGCAATAATTTGATAAGGTAATCCTTATCCC
>CAYTJC010000167.1:0-4617 GCA_964437875.1 uncultured Dysgonomonadaceae bacterium | reverse complement strand
AATTTCTTTCCCTTCCACTCGGGCATGTAGTTTTTTTATACTTAACATGTTGTAGATTATTTTTTTGTTGGACGATTGTATCACTTCGGAATATTGCATTTTGCCAGTGACCAATCTAAACTATAGATATATAATAAAAAAGCAAACTTCTGTTTGCAGTTGAATAACAACTCAAAATTAAAATTGTTTGGTATGAGGTCTTATAGCATTTAACAAATAAGTTTTTTGCCAAAACCAATATATCAATTAGGCTTTCTTTCTATTTTCTGCTTCCTCTAAATCTTCTTGATTTTTCACCTCTTTCACTTTCTTAAACAGGTCTGATGCAAACACAAACTCATTGAGCGACTCATTGTCCGAGTCCATAATTTCTGATTTCGACCCCTCCCACTCTTTTTTACCTTCGTGAATGTAAATTATGTGGTCGCCAATATTCATTATTGAATTCATATCGTGCGTAACAACAATAGTAGTCATTCCAAAATCTTTAGTTAAATCTCTAATCAGTTCATCAATTAACTGCGAGGTCTTGGGATCTAACCCAGAGTTAGGCTCATCGCAAAACAGGTAGTGAGGGTTCAGTGCAATGGCTCGTGCAATAGCCACACGCTTCATCATACCTCCGCTAATCTCAGATGGATATAGACTGCGAGCATCGTCAAGACCTACTCGCTCCAAACAGAACTCAGCTCTTTTAATGCGTTCTCTCTTATTTTTGCGCGAAAAAATATCTAAAGGAAAAGAAACATTTTCCAGCACAGTTTTCGAATCAAACAGGGCAGAACCTTGAAAAAGCATTCCCATATCTTTCCTCAACTTCTTTATATCGCGTTGCCGCATTTTCAAAAAGTCTTTCCCGCTATACAAAACCTCACCTTCGTCTGGAGTCAAAAGCCCTACAAGGCTTTTTAGAAAAACGGTTTTACCCGACCCGCTCCTTCCAATAATCATATTTACAAGACCTTCCTTAAAGCCTGTGCTTATATCGTCAATCACCACACGACCATCAAAAGCCTTAGTGATATTTTTTACTTCAATCATAATCTAATATTTACTAGCCCATTACTAATTGAGTGAATGCTAAGTCGGTAATAAGAATCAAAACACTATTAGTAACAACTGAATCTGTACTTGCCTTACCTACATCTAATGAACCCCCTTTAGCAAAATATCCAAAATAAGCTGCTACAGAAGCAATGATGAAGCCAAATATCATCGATTTCGCGATAGAATACCATACAAAAAACTCATTGAAGAAAGCCTGAATACCATATATATATGTCTCGGGTGGCGGAGTGCCAGTAACAACACAAATAACGTATCCTCCTATCATACCTAAGAACATACTAATGATAACTAACACTGGCATAAATGCAACAAATGCTGTTATCTTTGGCAATATCAAATAGTTGGCAGAGTTTACACCCATTATTTCCAGTGCATCTATTTGTTCCGTAACCCGCATAGTGCCAATTTCGGAGGCAATGTTTGAGCCTACTTTTCCGGCCAATATCAAACACATGATAGTGGATGAAAACTCCAGAAGAATAACCTCTCTTGAAACCACACCTACTGTGAAGCGGGGCAACAAGGGTGATGCAACATTCAGTGCAATTTGCATTACCATTACTGCACCAATAAAAAACGAAATAATCATTACAATCCACATGGAGTTTACCCCCAGCTTGTACATCTCCTTAAAGAATTCTTTCAAAAACTCTCTAAACCTGTCGGGCAGAGTGAGCGTGCTTTTCATAAGCACTGCATATTGCCCCACATTATCTAATGATTCGATTATTTTCATATCTATGTTGCTTTAGTTTCATACAAAGATAAATATTGTTTGACACTAATTGGAATTTATACATAGAAAAAAGATGCAACAATTATAATTTATAGTCATACTTTTGTCTTATGGATGATTTTTTTGATAAGGAGTTAGGTCCAGTAGTAGTCAAGAGAAACAGTCGTGCAAAGAAAGTAATTGTGCGACGCAAACACAATGCTGTGGAAATGACAGTTCCAAAAGCTTTAACAAAGAGCGAAATAAAGAAGCATTTTGACGAATTAAAACCTCGAATTTTACAACTCCCCATAAAAGAAGTAGTAAAGATTACGGAAGAAACTAAAATCAAAGCACTCACCTTTGATGTAGTAATCACGCGCAAGTCTATCTACAATGATAAAGCTGACATGTCATTAAAAGATGGCATTGTAACTATTGATATACCTGCACAATATGACATAAACATAGATTATGTGCAAGTCGCCATCAGGAATCTTATTGTTCACTCCTTACGTCACGAAGCAAAAAGAATACTGCCAGGCAAAGTGAGAACCTTTGCCAAGAAATTGAACCTTCATGTAAATGAAATCAAAATAAACAACAGTAAAAATCGTTGGGGAAGTTGTACGGGTAGAAAGAATATCAATTTGTCGCTTTTTTTGATGTTGTTACCCGAGCGATTGATAGACTACGTAATTCTTCACGAACTGGCCCATACCGTCGAGTTGAATCACAGTGCAAGGTTTTGGCAATTGCTTGATGTTTTTTGTGATGGGAAAGCGCAAGAGTTAGACCACGAAAGTAGTTATTGGGATGCTGACTATATTTATGCTCTGAAACAATAGCTCAACAGAGAAAAGAGACCAAATTACATCCAAAGGTATGCGTTTGCTTTAGCTTTTTTCATGCTTCACACATTCATGCTTCTCACAAACCAACGCATCCTCTTTGTCAACAGGGATCACATGCAAAATTATGTGTTTGCTTTACTTTTTACTGCGCTATTTAATTAAACTAGCTCCTTATAATGAATCTACAGGTCGCTCCTAGCGGAGCTTGAAGATGTGTTGGTGTATGTTTTCTACAGACAGTTCGACTCCTAACGGAGTGCTTCAACAGCACTGACCTGCCCCATAAAATGTATTTCTATTTGATTTGGGGTAGAGACCATCGCTAGCGAGTATTGTAGCCTGCATTTAGCTCCAGAGGTGCGAACTGTTTTCTTTGGGTAAAAAAGAAATAGTCAAACACATAGTTTTACTGCTGATCCGACAACAGTACTCTGTATTAGTCTTTACAAGGAGCAAAACATCTACAAATCCTTCAACAACACATCCTCCTCAATATTGTAAAAACTCTCACGAGACCGCATCAAAGCCTCCCAATGCGAGCTAAATTTCACATCCTTATCCACCTTAAAGTTTTCGGCCCCATATGTATCAATCTTACTCATAAGAAGTTCTACACTCATCAAATTAATATCGAATGCGGGTTGAAAAGCCATAATCTCATCATCCTTCTCGCAAGGAGTTGGAGTTATCATTTGCAGTTCTTCCATCAAGTCCAGAATTTGATTTGTCAATCTAATAGGAATTGAATACTCTTCAGAAATCTCATCTGCTGTAAGCGGTGGTTTTTTGGTAGCAAATCGTTTGGCAATGAGAGAGGTGATAAGTATTGTGTAGAAATCGTTGTATCGTCGGCTGATATTTTTAGTCTCTTTTTCGAAATAAAACTTTTGAATGTTTTGTAACGAGAAAGACAACTCTACTCCCATCAGCACAATATTCCACGACAATTGTAACCAAAGCAACAACAGTGGAAGAGCAGCAAAACTACCATAAATAGCGTTATACTTTGTAATCCACAACTGTCCGCTTATATACACCAACTGAAATATCTGCAAAGCTGTACCCGCCACAAGTGCGGCAATGAGTGCATTTACAAACTTAACCTTAGTATTGGGCATAAATTTATAGAGCAGCGTGAGCACTAAGATTATAATGAAAAATGGAAGAATATTAAGCACCTGTGTTACAAGAGGATTAAGGATGTAGCTAAATGCATCGAAATACATTGTTGAAGAGCTAATCATGAGCGACAGCGCGCTATTGAGAACAATGAACACGGGCATGATAAAAATGAGTGCAAAGTAGTCAGATATTCTACGCTGTATGGTTCTGCCTTTGCTTAATTGCCATATTGTATTGAAATTGTTTTCTATATCAGAAAAAAGAATAAATACAGTGTAGAGAAGAACAATAACACCCACTCCCGCAAACACACCACCTTGCGCATGTTCCAGTGAGTTATCTATAAACCCAGTGACTTGCATCATTACCTCTTCTTGGCCTGGGAAATAAGTAGAGATCTGACTTTTTATAATATTAAGTAGTCCAAACCCTCGGGCCACAGCAAAGAGAACTGCTAATCCGGGAACCAAAGAGAGCAATGTTCGGTAAGTAAGAGATGCGGCCAACACATTTATTTTCAATTCCATAGAATTGCGAATAGTCATAATAACAGCTCTGAGACCATTATATACTATGTTGCGCTTTCCGCTCACATCTTGTGAGTCTAATCGCCAGATATCATAAGTCAGAAATTCAATTAGACGAGAGATCTTCTTTTTTAGCTTGCTAAAATTACTTTCCTTATCTTCCTTCTTATTGTTTTTGTTTTCTTTCATACTCATCACTTCAAAAAAATAAAAAAAGCAGTCGGTCTATAAGCCGGGTTCTGTATCTTCTAAAAAGAAAATGCTTGTCATTTGTCTGCGAGCAATGTCACCATTACTCTTTAGCGGTCCACCCCTCGGCATCGGGCGAGCA
>CAYTJC010000166.1:0-4676 GCA_964437875.1 uncultured Dysgonomonadaceae bacterium | reverse complement strand
TGGTCAGAGACCAGCGCCAACCACAGAATCGTGAGGTAGCAAACCACACCCCAACGAAATAATAGATTTCACGGGGCAGGCGGGTTCGGAAACCCGCGCGAGCGGAGGTTTCACGGGGCAGGCCGATTACAAATCGGCGCGAGCGGAGTACACAATATTTAATCACATGGCCAGTAAGACCTAAAATAAATTTTCTAGTTTCTAGTTCCTAGTTTCTATTTTCTAGTCTCTGGTTTCTGTTCACTCTTAACTCTTTACCCTTTCGGATAAAGCTTCTTTATCAAATCGTCTCTCTTAAGGCGTTTCAGTGTAGCAAGAATAGACCGCTTCACTTTGTGTTCATACCAAAAGAAAAACTGGTGTTGGTTTGTTTTCTCATCCGCAGTTTTTGCGGTAAATACACGCTCCAACGTGTAGGGATGGTAACCAGTATAATACATTTCCGTAGCCAGTGTCATGGGCGAGGGAGTAAAGTCTTGTATTTGCTCCAGTTTAAAGTCCAAGTCTTTCGTTATCACAGCCAACTCTGCCATATCTTCTTCAGTACATCCTGGGTGCGAAGAGATAAAGTAGGGAATAAGTTGCTGCTTCATACCGTGCTCTTTATTTATCCTCTCAAATGTGTTTTTAAATTGATCGAAGTTATCAAACGATGGTTTGCGCATCATATACAGTGTCTTGTCAGAAGTGTGCTCAGGTGCCACCTTCAATCGTCCCGACACATGATTCACAATCAACTCACGTGTATATTCCTTAGCAGCTTTGTTAGTCGCCTCATCCTTGCTCCTATGCAAAAGCATATCATAACGCACGCCACTACCAATAAAAGATTTCTTGACACCTCTTCTTGCATCCACAGATTTATAGATGTCAAGCAGCGGCCCATGGTCTGTATCTAAGTTCGGACAAATGGCAGGATGTATGCACGACGGACGTTTACATTTTTCGCAAATCGACAACTTCTTTCCCTGCATCTTATACATATTGGCCGATGGCCCACCCAAATCGCTTATGTATCCTTTAAAGTCGGGCATGTTCACCACATTGTCCACCTCTTTCAAGATAGAATCTTTCGATCTCGATGCAATAAATTTACCCTGATGGGCAGATATTGTACAAAACGCACATCCCCCAAAGCAACCTCTGTGCAAGTTTATTGAGAATTTAATCATCTCATAGGCCGGTATCTTCTTGCCTTTATATTTTGGATGAGGCAGTCTAGTGTATGGAAGATCGAACGAATCATCCACCTCCAGCTCCGTCATAGGCGGGTAGGGCGGATTCACAATTAAAACACTGTCGTCCACCTCTTGCACTATGCGTGCTGCATACATCCTATTCGATTGCTCCTCTACCACCCTAAAGTTGGTAGCTTGTTTCAATTTATCTTTCAAGCACTCTTCGTGCGAGAAGAGCCTCTCCTCCTCCTCAAACACATTGGCAGGAAGGTCTTCTTTTTTAGTCAAAAATGCAGTTTGAGGTATGTCGTGCAACTCTCCAATCTTTGCCCCTTGGCGTAGCTCACTCACCAATCGTAGCAAAGGCTTTTCGCCCATCCCGTAAATCAGCATGTCCGCTTTGCTGTCACACAATATACTTTTGTGCAACTTGTCATCCCAGTAGTCGTAGTGTGTCACCCTGCGCAACGAAGCCTCAATGCCACCCAACACTACAGGCACATCAGGATACAACTCTTTCAGAATATTGCTATACACAATGGTGGTTCTGTCGGGTCGCATATCAGCCCTTCCATCCGGAGTATAAGCATCGTTAGAGCGCAACCTCTTGTTGGCAGTATAATGATTAATCATAGAGTCCATTGCCCCAGCCGATACGCTGAAGAAGTAGCGAGGTTTGCCCAGTTTTTTGAAGTCGCGCAAGTCGTCTCTCCAATTGGGTTGAGGCACAATGGCCACTCTCAGTCCATCATGTTCTAGCAGTCGCCCAATCACGGCTGCGCCAAAGGAGGGATGATCTATATAGGCATCGCCTGTGAAAAAGATTACATCCACATAATCCCACCCACGTATCTTCATCTCTTTTTTTGTAGTTGGTAGCCAGTCGGTCAGTTGCAATGTGTTGTAATCTATCATTTGTCTTTCGTCTTTCTTTGATCTTGTTTTTTTGTAATGTGTTTTTTTATAACACCATTACAAACTCTTTAGTTTAATGCGTTCTTTCTCTATCAGCTCCTCGTTCACAATCGTAGCACGTGCTACAGCTAAGTGAATGTTTGCACAAATATTATCTTTACCAACCAATTCAAGCACATTAGATTTCTCCAATTTCCCGTGTATCTCTGGTCTCACACCCGATAGTATAATCTGTATCTTTTCTTTCTTTGCACTTTTGCAAAGTGTCTCCAAATTTTTCAACCCTGTGGAGTCAATAAACGGAACCTTTCTCATACGAATTATACGCACGTTTGGATCATCTCCAATTTCGCGCATCTTCTCGTCAAATTTGTTAGCTACGCCAAAGAAAAACGGACCATCAATTTCATACACCTCTATTCCAGTTGGTAAATATAGAACCTCCTCTTCCAAGTTGCCCGAATGAGATTCAATTTCTTTCGAGATATCAAGTCTATCTTTGGTTAAAGATACATGGGTAGTTTCGTTCATTCGTTTTATAAACGAAAATACTGCTAATAACAATCCTACTTGTATAGCAATGGTTAAGTCAAACACCACTGTCAGTCCAAAAGTTGTAAGCAATATGCCCAAAGTTTCTTTAGATTGCTTAGATAAAGATAAGAATGTTCGCCACTCACTCATATTATAGGCCACAATTACCAGCACACCAGCTAAACAAGCCATGGGGATATGTTTGGTTAATCCCCCCAAGAAAAGCAATATTAAAAGCAACACTATTGAATGAATAATTCCCGCTACAGGGGTTCGTCCTCCATTGTTAATGTTGGTCATTGTGCGTGCAATAGCTCCAGTTGCAGGTATTCCACCAAAGAAAGGAACAATCATATTTGCCGCTCCTTGGGCTATTAGCTCCATATTCGAATTATGTTTCTTCCCAATCACACCATCCGCTACAGCTGCCGAAAGCAGAGACTCTATTGCCCCTAATATGGCAATAGTAAAAGCAGACGGGAAAAGCATTCTCACCGATTCTAAGTTAATCCCTATCGGTTGCACTTCGGGCAATGCACTATTGATAGAAAATCGGTCTCCAATAGTCTCAATAGCATTTACACCTGCAAACTCTTTTAATAAGTATGCACCCAATGTCATAAAGATAATAGCCAACAATGAGCCAGGTATCTTTTTCCAAATCATAGGCGTTACCACTATAATAATAACGCTCAGCAAACCAATACCTGTTGCCCATATATTAATACTCGAGAAGTTTTGGAAGTAGATAGTCCACTTCTCAAAAAAACCAGCTGGCAGTTTAGGTGTCGTAAGCCCAAAGAAATCTTTTATCTGAGTAGAGAATATGGTAAGCGCAATACCACTAGTAAAACCCACAACAATAGGGTAGGGTATAAACTTAATTACATTCCCCAACTTCAGCACCCCCATTAGCACGAGCATAACTCCCGCCAACACAGTTGCAAGAGCAAGACCCTGCACCCCAAATTGTTCTACAATTCCGTAAACAATAACAATGAATGCCCCAGTTGGCCCACCAATTTGTACTGATGTGCCTCCAAAAGCAGAAATAATAAACCCCGCAATAATAGCTGTGTAGATACCCTTTTCAGGACTCACGCCCGAGGCAATACCAAATGCAATAGCCAGTGGCAACGCTACAATACCTACAATAATACCAGCCATCAAATCAGCCATAAACTTTTCCTTCGTATATGTCTTTAACGAATCAATAAGCTTAGGCTGAAATTCATCCAAGAACTTTAGCTTCATAATAATAACCTAATTATATTTTTGCTTGCAAAATTAACGATAAAAAATGAACAATACGAAAATATCTTTTTTTTAATGGGGGGAGTGATGGGTAAGCAGCGGTTAGGTGTTGGCGGTTAACAGTTAGCAAATGGATTATATCCGCAAGGGGGAGAGAAGTTTTAACCGCAAAGTACGCAGAGTAAATGCGGACGCAAAGGGCGCAAAGCGAAGGTTTTGCAATACCCATTGCAGGGTGTGATGTAGAGACGCCCTAAACGGGCGTCTAGTGTGCAACACGGAGTGGGTTGCACACGGTGGTGGAATATTATACAAATCCCCGCTTGCGCCGATTTCCGAATCGGCCTGCCCCATGGAATCTATTCCAATTCCATTGGGGTGTGCTGCGTAGCAGAAGAATCAACAGCATAAAATAATTTCGCTATCGCGACACACCCTGCTGAAATAATAGATTTCACAGGGCAGGCGGGTTACAAACCCGCGCGAGCGGGGTAAAATAGATGCTACGATATTCAGAGAAAATTCATGAACTTTCTCTACAATACATCTTGTAGGTCCATTCTGCAATATTTAAACTGCTCACTGCTCACTGCTCACTGCTCACTCTTCACTCCTCACCCCTCCTTCCAAATTCTTTTTCAATTAATCTAATAAATAACTACCTTTGCCAAGCCTTTACAAAACAAGCAAAAACAAGCAAAATATGGATTATAATTTCGGTAAGATAGAACAAAAGTGGCAAGCCTATTGGGCAGAAAACCAAACCTATAAAGTAACAGAAGATTCAACCAAACC
>CAYTJC010000165.1:0-4696 GCA_964437875.1 uncultured Dysgonomonadaceae bacterium | reverse complement strand
AGAAAACACCGAAGTGTTGCAACACCCTATCTTTACGAAACGACCCGAGCAACTTTCGGGAGCCCAATTTGAGGAACTTACAAACATGCTTGAACCATTTGTTGTAAACAACTAAACGAGATGTAATAAGTAAGAACCCATTCATTTCTATCACTTCATTAAAAAAAACAATAAATAATGGCGGAACTCAAACTCTTCTATCACAAAGACAACGTCATACGTCTGAGCAGAGATTTAGACTTTCTGAAATATCACTCCATTCAAAGTTTCCTTTGGATAGACCTAAATGATGTGGACGAGGAGGTGGAAAACGAACTCGAAGATTACCTGAAAATATATATCCAGGAAGAGGAAGAGATGATAGAAATTGAGATGTCGTCTCGCTACATAGAGACTATTGATACGCTTGTTGTAAACTCCAACTTCTTGCTCTCTAACTTTGAGCGAGATCCTGTTTCGTTTATCTTAAAGAATGATATACTTATCACTGTGAGAAGCGAAGAGTTGAGCTCGTTTCACGAAACTGTGAAGAAAATATCGGCCAATCCAAAAAACTATCCTACTGGTGCACATGTGTTGGTGGCTCTATTGGAAACACGGGTAGAGTTTGATGCCGACATGATTGAAAGCATGACCCAAAAGATTACTCAACTGAGTAATAGCCTTACCCTGCAAGAGGCCGACGAAGAACTACTGACCGAAATAAAAGACCTGCAAGAGAAGACCATGTTGCTACGCGAAAATATAATTGATAAGCAGCGAACCGTATCGAGTATGTTGCGAAGCGAGTTTATGCCCGCAGATTTGCAACCCAAACTCACCATAATCATTAAGGACATTACCTCACTCATAGAACACGTAAAGTTTAGCTTCGACCGATTGGACTACCTTCAGGATACTTTTTTGGGTTATGTAAACATTGAGCAAAACAAAATCATTAAGATATTTACCATTGTGTCGGTTATCTTTATGCCCCCTACCCTCATTGCTAGTATATATGGTATGAATTTCTCCATGATGCCAGAGCTAAGCACTAAATATGGATACCCTGTATCTATTGCCCTTATGATTTTCTCATCGCTCATTATTCTCTACTTCTTTAAGAAGAAGAAGTGGTTGTGATATAAAACAGTTGAACACCACACACATCCTTTCGAAAGACTTTCGAAGCCCATTCGAACATTGTTAGAATGATTCTTAAAACCGCAAGCTGATTAAATCTCTCCCCGACCTTTTTATAGCATACAAGTAGTAGTTTTGATTATCTAAGAATAAAAAAACAAACTTTTCCACACTATGAAAAAAATAATCATAGCCCCCGACTCTTTCAAAGGTTCTCTCACCTCAACCGAAGTGGCCAATGCCATTGAAGAAGCCATTGTGAAGGTTTATCCCAATTGCGAAACAGTAAAAACACCTATTGCTGATGGTGGCGAAGGCACAATGGATACACTGGTGTGTGCATTGGGAGGAGAAAAAGTGAATGTGAATGTACACGACCCACTCATGCGCCCAATTGAAGTGGAATATGGATTGGTGAATGAGCCCAAAACGGCAATTATAGAAATGGCTAGTGCTAGTGGAATTACATTGCTACACAAAAATGAACAAAATCCTTCAACAACCACCACTTTTGGGACAGGCGAAATAATAAAAGATGCACTGAAACGTGGTTGTCGCTCATTTCTGATCGGAATTGGAGGAAGTGCCACCAACGATGCAGGTACGGGAATGTTGAGAGCATTGGGATATCGCTTTTTAGACAAAAACGGGAAGGAGACCAATGGAACAGGAGCATCGTTGCAGGCCATTTGCTCCATAGACTGTTCGGCAATACTGCCAGAATTAAAAGAGTCTGAATTTAAAATTGCTTGCGATGTAAACAATCCTTTCTCTGGAGAAAACGGAGCTGCTTATGTGTATGCTCCTCAAAAAGGGGCAAGCGAGCAGATGATAAAAGAGTTAGATGAGGGGATGGAGAACTTCAGAAAGCTAATAGAAGCAGAAAGGAAAATAGATTTAAACACCATTGAAGGTGCAGGAGCTGCAGGAGGCTTGGGTGGAGGCTTTGTTGCTTTTTTGAATGCTGAGTTGAAATCAGGTATCGATATGATATTGGAAGCCGTGAACTTCGAAAAGCACTTGCAAGATGCTAACTTAGTTATTACAGGAGAAGGAAAACTAGACAAACAAACAGCTATGGGCAAAGCTGCAAGTGGCATACTAGATGCTGCTAGCGAGCACAATGTACCTGTAATAGCAATTGGTGGAAGTGTAGAAGATATTGAAACCCTCAACAACCGAGGATTCGTTTCTCTGTTTTCAATTGTTCCCTACCCTATATCGCTTGACAAGGCAATAGAAAAAAATGAAGCGCGTAAAAACATTGTTCAAACAACAGAACAGATAATGCGAACGATAAAGCAATTTAGATGATAAGTGTTTTATTTGTGTTGCAATCTTCATACATCTTGCTGAAATGTATAAATACAGTGACATAAAAGTAAAAAGCAAAGATTAGTAGTAAAATATAAAAGCAAACACATGATTTTGGTTGTGATCTGATAGGAACCTGCAAGCAACAATTACTCCATCATAAAATGCATCTGTGGTTGATGTTCCGGGAAGACCCCTCTAAATAGAGCATCCTCATCAGAGGTGTGATAACCCAATAGTGCTTGAGCTAAATTATAGATGCTGAGGTGCATGTGAATAGGAAGTGTAAACCCTGTCTCTACTACATGGCCATTGTGGATAGCTAAAACAAGATTGTTTTTTGAGAGCAGGTCATCTGTTACCTCAATAGAGAAAGAAGTATCGGAATGATTTGCAGCAAACAGCTTGAGCAACATGCGTGCATCAATTACACGGGCCATACCTGCAAGACTTTTCTTAGCCGGGAAGTTGTATCCCGCAGCCTCTTCTACTACTACTCTAAAATCATCGAAGGTTTTCTGAACAGTCATATCTTGGTCTCTGAACATGCTATCGAACTCTTGGTATGCCTCAAGCAAATCATTGGAGTGTCGTTTCATTAGTTCATGGAGCGAAAGCATATTTGACCCTCCATCAAATGTTTGTGCGTATCCATATTTGGGATAAAAGTCTAACAACCATTCTTCCTCAGGCACTAATAGAGAAAGAGGAATATTTCTTTTCTCTAACTCTTGAAACGCTCTTTTTAATAAAGCAGCCATATAACCTTTCTTGCGAGCCTCGGGAAGTGTGCAAGCGCCAGAAATGTAAGCAATGGGTATTTCTGTTCCGCAAAAGGTGAAGTTGTAGGGCAAAAGTTGCAAAGAAGCTACAACTTTGTCTCCCTCGAAATAGGCCAACGTGTTTTCATTACTATACTTTTCCCTAAAATAAATATCGAAATAAGGCTGTGAGTCTCCAAAACAGACCCTCCACATTTCAAGAATTTGGTGCTGTGTGTCAGGATTAATATACTGTATCATTTTCTATCTTTCTCTTTTACAATAAACTTTTCTAATAATATATCGGGGCGATAAGACATTTTGGCTTTGCGCAACGATGGATAGCCCATATCTTCTTCGCGATTGATATAGGTAAATTCTGATGCTTCATGGAGTACAAATTGTTGATTGATGATGGGATAGGCTCCCTGAATCTCAGAAAAAGCTTTCTCAACATGCACAATAAAAGTATCTTCGCTGAGCTTTGTCCCCATAGAAAATGCTATTATTTCACCATCTACCTCTATAGCTCCGCAGCTTAACTTCATTGCCTCAAAATTATCTAAATACAAAGAGGTGGACTTGAAATCTAAGTCTAACGATTCGTCAGACGACTCTCTATTTAAATCATACCACTTTTGGAGCATCTCTTTGCACCTCGTCACCTCGCTTGGGTTTTCAGTGATTGAGATGTATTTCCAATCACTGTGTTGTGCATTAAAACGGTTGATATGATTGCGCTTGCTTTGAAGTTTCTTTCCCGAAAGATTTATCAGCTTTTCCGACGTGTAGATATAATCATACAACGCACGTTGTCTGATATATTCAAATCTTCTTGGCATTGCTCTTTCAATCTCGTTCTTCATGGACTCTGTCACACCCGACATCTCGAACTTAACTGGACATCCACATTCATCCACCAACATTTCAATAGCTGATGTGAGATTACCTCTACCAAAAGGAGTTAGATAGGAACAACCTCCTCGGTCGCTAGTAAACTTAATGAGAAGAAAATCTCGCCAAACGGCAAATTGAGTTTTGTATTTGTGTGCCCAACCATACAAGTTGGAAAAACAACTTTCGGAGGCACGATAAGGATTGTTTATGAGGAATTTATCTATTATTTCTTTGTCTCGTAATTCAATATCTCTGAATTCTATCATATAAAATGTTCTTGATGTTTTGTCTGGGAATTTTGTCACTTAAAAAATATAATATCAGTGAAAGAACAACCAGTCTCTATAGAAAGTTTAAAATCTTGAGAGTAGAAGATGATTCTGTTCTTCAAAACTCAGGATATTAGAAGCTTTTAAAACCCATTATATTTCTAACGTCAGCAATAGTTTTCGAAGCATTTTCGCGTGCTTTCTCTGCACCTTCTCTTGCCACTTTTCGCAGATAGTCGTCATCTTTTTCCAATTCCAATATTCGCTCGCGTATAGGAGCAGTAACACCAATGATATCAGGTGCACCAAGATCATCGACGATTGCCCGTGCTA
>CAYTJC010000164.1:0-4716 GCA_964437875.1 uncultured Dysgonomonadaceae bacterium | reverse complement strand
TTTGATGTATGGGAGTTAAATTATAGGGAGTGAGAGGGAGTTTTTTTAATTTAGCCTTTATTCTTTGATATAAATTCTCTTGACGCGAGGTGACACAGACGTCAGAATTTCATAAGGAATAGTATTAATGGACTCAGCTAGCTCTACTACTGATAAATCTTGTCCGAAAACCGTAACTGAATCACCTTCTTGCGCCTTAATATCGGTCACATCAACCATACAGAGGTCCATACACACGTTACCTATAATTGGAGCATAAGCACCATTTATAAGCACTTTTCCTTTACGGTTGCCAAACTGACGACTTAAACCGTCGGCATATCCAATTCGGATTGTTGCAACGCGTGCATCGTGGTCCAGCACCTCCTTGCGTCCATATCCTACACTATCGTTACTCTTCAATGTTTTTATTTGCAAAATAGTGGTTTTTAGTGTGCACACATTTCTAAGTCCACTAATTCCACTTGCACTCACACCATAGAGCCCTATGCCTAGCCTAACCATATCAAACTGACTATCGGGGAAACGCTCGATACCTGCTGAGTTAAGTATATGTCGGTTCACTTTATAGCCTAACTGCTCTTCTATTTGTGTTGAAAGTTCATCGAAAGTTTCGATTTGCATAGAAGTATATTCATCAAACACCCAACTTTCGCTAGCAGCCAAATGCGAAAAAATCGACATAACACGCAAACTTTTATGTTTTTTCAGTATTCCGATCAGTTGATCCACTTCGTCACGAACAAACCCAAGGCGATGCATCCCCGTATCTAGTTTTATATGAATAGGATAATCAGTAACCCCCCGTCGTTCTGCATCTTTAATAAACGACTCTAAAATTCTGAAGTTATACACTTCTGGTTCTAGATTTGAATTAAACAGCTCTTCAAATCCATTTGTTTCAGGGTTAAGTATAATAATGGGTATAGTAATACCAGCATTTCTAAGCGAAACTCCCTCTGAAGCAACTGCAACTGCAAGGTAACCACATCGGTGATACTGCAAGGTTTTAGCAATTTCGGCAGCACCTGCGCCATAGCCATTGGCCTTCACCATAGCTATTAGCTTAACGCTTGGGGGGATTTTAGATTTATAAAAATTAAAATTGTGTACCAAAGCATCCAAATCAATTTCGAGAACAGTCTCGTGTACTCGCTTCTCTAGCAGGGTTACAATCTGCTCAAAATGAAAGCTACGTGAGCCTTTTACTAATATAAGCTCATCTTTAAATTGCTTCCAAGTTTGCGAATTAATAAAATCCTCGGTTGTTTTAAAGAACTGCTTCTCCATAGAGAAAACAGAACTAAACTGTGAGATATCGTGACCAATACCAATAATTTTATCAATATTGTTTTGATCTATTACTTCCGACACTTTTTTGTAAAGAGTCTTTGGTAACAATCCTGTTTGAAAAATATCAGAAAGTATCAACGTTTTTTTCAATGGCTTGTCCATCTTTCGTTGGTTCTGAAACTCAAGAGCTATCTTGATAGAATTGAAATCGGAGTTGTAGGTGTCATTGATAAGGATACAATTATTTTTCCCGGTTCGCACATCCAAACGCATCGCTACTGGATCTAACTTAGCCATTCGCTCCTTTATATCCACAGGCATAACCCTTAAGTAGAGCAATGTAGCCAGACAGGATATTGCATTCTCTATAGAAGCCCCATCAATAAAGGGTATTTCAAAATCAGTATCAAAACCTAAGAAAGAGTAATGGATAACGGTTTTGTCTTGCATCACTTTAATATCTGATATATAAAGTGGATTGTCTCTATTTTTTCGCGACCAAGTGAAGGTTTTGTGCGATAAAGCCATGTTTTCTACGCATCTAGCTATAATTGCGTTGTCTTCGTTATAGATAACCACCTCGCTATTGATAAATAGCTCCAGCTTCTCGTTACACTTCTGCTGCAAGGAGGCAAAGTTTTCCTGATGTGCCTCCCCTAACTTTGTAAACAAACCAATAGTAGGATGAATGATTGTTTCTAAATGCTCCATTTCGTCGGGCATTGAAATGCCCGCTTCAAAAACGCCCAAAGTAGTATCTTCGTTAAGTTGCCATACAGATAAAGGAACTCCCGTTTGAGAATTGTAACTACGAGGCGATCTAACTATATTGAAGTCTTCTTGAAGCAATTGATACAACCACTCTTTCACAACTGTTTTGCCATTACTTCCTGTTATTCCTATCACAGGTATATCAAATTTGCGGCGATGGTGAGTTACTAGCTTTTGCAAAGCATGCAAGGGATCTTTTACAATTAAAAAATTAGAATTGATATGCTCATCGCTAATACGATAGTTTGAAGACACCACAAAATTGCGAACGCCTTGTATGTACAAATCATTTATGTAGTTATGCCCATCGTCTGTTTTAGTTAAGAGTGCAAAGAAAAGAGTCTCCTCCGGAAAAGAGAGCTTTCTGCTATCTGTGAGTAAGATTGACACCACGGACTCTTGAATAGTTTTTTCGGGCTTAATGCCAAGTGCAGTTATTACTTCTGAAATATTATATTTCATATATAGTTAGGATCTATTTTGTGTTTTGAATTAACTGTGTTAGAAGTTGTTTTTCTTGTAAGCACGATATAAACGTGTGCCTTGTCTCAAACGCTTTTATAGCAACAATTGTTCGCTGTAGAAACTTTTGATACACTTCAGAATCACTGTTATAAGGCCTATGAGCTAGAGCTTGATGAATACGTTGCCATTCACCAATAATGAGATAGGTTTCTTCGTTGAAGTAAGTTTCTCCAAATTTCCCCCAGATGTAATTTTGTGCTAGTTGAGATGGATGAAGCATATCGTCGGCATAAAACCTATAGTCGCGCAACTGATCCATCATTATTTCATAAGCAGGAAAATAAAAAGCACTTGCAGGAAACTGCTGCATCAAACTGTCTATTGCTAAATGCAGAATAGATTTACTGAGCTGATTATCGTGGGCTCCATCTCTGAAGTGTCGTATAGGGCTCACTGTAAATATAACTTTCAGATTTGGATTTGAGACCAAAAGCCTCTCAATAAGCTGGCTCCACTCCAAAGTAATCTCTTCGACCGTTAATCTTTCTCTTGAAAATCTATCGGAAGGTATTTTGTGACAGTTTCCAACAATTTTGCCCGTCTCTTTCCACCTAAACACGTAGGATGTACCAAAGGTAATCAAAAGAAAATCTGCATCTTCGAGTTGTGCAACAGCTATGTTGAATATTTCATTAACTTTTTTGACAGCTGTGTCAAGATTGGTGTTTGAAAACGACCCATGATGCATAAAGCTATGGTACATATTGTTGTGATGGATGAACTCCTGTTCGGTATAGCCCTCTTTATCCAGAAGTCTATTAATGGCAGTTCTAATAGAAAAAGGATTGTACAACACACCAAAAGGATTCACATTGACCGAAAACTTATTTTCGACTAACTTTAATCCGATATTTTCTGAAAAACAAGACCCCAACAGCAATATCGTTGAATGATGTGCTATATCAAAACTTGCCTTTTGCAATATAACCTCAGTTTGTAATTTCATCTCGCTGGTTTATTCCACAAATTTAGCATAAAATATTTACTGCAACAATCCAATATTAGATATTAATTAGAGGTAAAGTTATCTGACTATGTATTTGAAAAGCAATAAAAGAAAAATGTGGTATGAGGTGTGTGGTGGATGAATATTGAAGTTTGGCAACGTAGAGACGTAAATTTTATCACATCTCGATGAGAATGGCTTTAACCACAGATAGCTCAGATAAACTCAGATTATATATAACACATATTGATTATATAACGTGGTTATACTGTATAATTGCGTAACGGATATTATTTATATTACCGCTCGGTGAAATCTGTCTTATTCATAAAATACCAATAGGTGTTTTGAATAATATTCGTTTTGAAAAAACAGGTAGTAAACAGATCAACATATCCATCAACCCCGAAATATTGAAAGGAAACATATCTGAGAATCTTTTTGGAATCTGTGGTTAAATTCTTTCACGCTCGCGCCAATTTCAGAAAACTTCGACTGGCTCAGTGACCGTCGGCCTGACCCGTGAAATCTATTATTTCATTGGGCTGTGGTTTGCTCCCGTTCAACTCCCATCGTTGCACCGAAATACAAAAACCCATCTTACCGACTGGTTATCAACACTAAACACCCAGTTATAAGGAGAACAATCCTCGAGGTCTCTTTCAGCCCAAAAAACACTCCAATATTGATTTCAATAAGGCATAAACACAACGTGTTTGCCCAATATTAATTTCAATATGCCATAAAAATAAAATATTTGCCCTTTATTGATTTCAATATTGTCCAAACAGGTTGTGTTTGAGCTATCTTTTTTTTCAAATGGGGCAAAATAAAAGTTTTTATCGGATATTAAAAATAATTTTGTCGCAATCAAAAAGTTTTACGCAAAAGTATTTTGTAGATAGGGCAAATAAATATTTTTTACTCTATATTTATTTACACAATAGTTCGGTATAAAACCATTTAATAATCAACAGTTTGAGCAACATAGTTTAACAATAAAAAGAAGGTTAAGTAGCTGATATTCAGTATCTTTATAGTAAACCAACACTGTAAAGTAATGAATGGAATCAGCGTACTTAACCAATATAAGGGTATCTGTAATGATATCATTGATAAACTTACCACGAAGTTAAACAAAAGTTTCAAATCATTTCTAATGGAGACACTAATTTTATATA
>CAYTJC010000163.1:650-4736 GCA_964437875.1 uncultured Dysgonomonadaceae bacterium | reverse complement strand
TTGGATTCAGCATGGATGCAGGTCCGAATGTTCATCTGCTCTATCCAAAATATGAGGAGACTAAGATTCTTCCATGGATAGAGAGTAGGATTAGACCTCTCTGTCACCAACAAGAAATAATCTTTGATGAACTAGGAGATGGTCCAGAAAAAACAACTATAGATGAACTTTAAAAAGATTGAAGGGTTTATTACCGATAAAGATGAATGAATAAATGGGGAGCACTCTTCCAAATAATCATATGCTTTATCAATTCAATCAAAAACATTCTACTCCAATAAGTTGGAGGTTATTATATATATTTTATGGCAACAAACAAACAGAGCCTAAACAATTCTTTCAATTCTAAGATAATGCTTTTTGGAGAATACAGTATCATCTGTGGATCTATGGCAGTAACTATTCCGTATAGTCATTTCAATGGATCGTTGAAGTTCATCAACAAGAATCATTACACCGACTTAGATTTTGCCCGACGTAGCAATGAGCTACTACGCGAATATTATCAACAGTATCTACTTCCTACAGCTGAGAATGGCAATTTGCCCAACAAGTTCAACTATAAATTATTGGAGAAAGAGATTGACGAAGGGTTGTATTTTGAGTCGTCTATCCCCGAGGGATATGGACTCGGAAGCAGTGGAGCTTTAGTTGCAGCTCTCTATCACAGATACACAAAGAATGGAAAAGCATCTTCTCAATCAACTACCTCAAAAGAAGATATCCCTCAACTGAAAAAAGATTTAGCTACTCTCGAATCGTGGTTTCATGGCACTAGCTCTGGCATAGACCCTCTCTTGTGCTATATGCGACAACCACTGCTCATGAAAGAGAATCAATCCATCGTTCCCATAGACATACCTCGCTATAACTTAACATCTGACGATGCAATATTTCTTATAAACAGTGGCACGTCCGTTAAGACAGCTCCATTGGTAGATCAATTCATGAAAGATTGTGAGAACCCAACATTCAAGGATAGAATGCTCAACGAATACATTCCACTAAACAATAGTTGTATCCGAGCACTGATTGAGGCAGACATCGACAAGTTTACACAGAAGGTGCGCGAGCTCTCACTGTTTCAAGCAACCCATTTCAAACAGATGATTCCAACCACATTAGAAAAAGAGTGGATATATGGCGCAAGCACAGGCAAATTTATGCTAAAGCTTTGTGGATCTGGTGGTGGTGGCTATGTTTTAGGATTTACACACAACTACAAAGAGGCAAAAGAGAGGTTTTCTGAGAAAGGAATGGAGATAATTCCAGTGTATCAATATGGAAGAAATAGAGAGTGATACGCTTCCTATTTTCATGACATATACTGGAAGAAGCCGGAAGTAAATAACTTACTAAACACCTTTTTGGTTCTTAGAAAACCTTTTAACTAGGTGCAACTACACCAAAAATAAAAAGAAACTTATTTACAGTATTCTCCTATCAGTTTTGCTTCAAATAATTTTATTTGGAGGTAAATGCAATCGCAATTCTTCCCGAAAAAGCAAAAACCACACCTTCAAAGCAAACAAAACTATCAAAAAAACTTATTTCCTTCGTCTTACCCCTACAAAAGTTCAAATAAAATATATTTGAACTTTTGTAGGGGTAAGAAACCGCAAATAAAAAATATTGGAGCTTTTGTAGGGATACAAAACCGTAAAAAAAACTTATTTGGACTTTTGTAGTAGTACAAAACCGCAAATAAATTATATTTGGGCTTTTGTAGGGGTACGAAACCACAAATAAAACTTATTGGAGCTTTTGTAGGGGTACAAAACCGTAAATAAATTATATTGAGACTTTTGTAGGGTAACGACGAAGAGATTACAAATTATCAGAGCCAAGAAGCCTAATCTACATAGTAATACTTTAAATTTGTAAGGATAACCTGCAAAGTCATATAGCACACAAAATGAGCTAAATACTCCCTTTAAATAAATATGTTAAGCCAAATAAATCAGCTAAAAAATATTCTCATTTTTCTCATTTTTCTCTCTTCACATCTGCCTACGACTTAACACTCTCTATATCTTGCATATGCAGACAGCCTGTAAAGCTGTGATTAAAACAAATAAAAATCACAGACGATATATAAAAGTTTATTGTATTTTTGACGCTTTAATAATTCAGAAACAAGCATACACACATTTTTAAATTTAGAGTAATGCAAGATACAACTATTAACCCTAAGCTTTTAAAGACCAGACCACATTTCGAAATCCTAAATGGAATGAGGGGATTGGCAGCTATAGTAATTTTGGTTTTTCACTTCATGGAAATTATTATTGCTGATTTTAGTAGAATTTATATTGCGCATGGTTTTTTGGCTGTCGATTTCTTCTTTGTATTATCTGGTTTTGTTATTGCCTACGCCTATGACAAGCGTGTAGCTGGCATGGGGTTAAAAACCTTTATCAAAATAAGACTCATTCGTTTGCAACCCTTGGTTGTGATAGGTTCTATTATAGGACTACTCACATTTCTCTTCGACCCTTATACCAACCTCTATGCTATTTATGGTTTTAAAGAAACTGCAATGCTTTTCATCACATCGGTATTTATGATTCCATATCCAATTGTGTCTGAAAGATATTTCAATCTTTTCAATCTAAACGCTCCTAGTTGGTCGCTTTTTTGGGAATATGTAGCTAACCTTGTGTATGCAACTATACTATTCAGAGCAAGCAAAAAGATACTCACCACAGTGGCTCTTATTGGAGCTGCTGCTCTCTTCTATATTGGGTGGCAATACGGCAACTTACTAGGCGGATGGAATGATGAAACTTTCTTTCATGGTTTGGCGCGTATCTCTTTCTCTTTCTCAATGGGAATGTTGGTTCATCGCTCTGGTTGGATTATCAAAAACAGATTGGGATTGATAGGCATGAGTGCTTTATTAATGCTTGCATTCTTAGTTCCCTACAACGAGCAATGGACTTGGATTGTAGAACCTATTATAGTTGTGTTTTACTTCCCACTCCTAGTATCATTGGGTGCAGGAGCAAGCCTATCAAGTAAGCACCATTCAATAAATAAATTTTCTGGCGATATCTCCTACCCTCTTTACATGACACATTATCCATTTATGTGGATATTTGCCAACTATGTTGTGGCCGAAGAGCCAAGCATGGCACAACTTGGGTGGGTAATTCCTGTTTCTACAATTGCACTTATAGCATTTGCCTATGTTGTATCCGAGTTAATAGATGCTCCAATAAGGAGCTATTTAAAAGCATTGCTCACAAAATCATAAAGGTGGTTTTTTTCTCACCTCATACCAAGCTCACTACTGCACCAGTTTTCTAGTGTGGTAGTGAACTTAATAGTACATTATCTCTTTTATAACTATTAGATCATTCTTGAAGTACACTTCTTGCAAACTACTCTTTCTTCAGGAAACCTCTCTCTACGCCATCATCTATTAAGTTCTTGGCATAGTCCCAGATGGCCGCAGATCCGTTTTTAATTTCTTCTTTCTTATCAAACACTTTTTGATAGGGCACATCATACTCCACCCAGGTACCGCCACTATTTGAAGCATTTTGCAACAATGGTTCAAACCTATCCATAGATTTGGCAAATTGAGCCTCTTCGGTAACATCTTCTTCAAACTCTTTCCAGATGGAAATAAACTCTTCGGCTTGCTCTTTGGGTAGAATTCCGAAAATACGCTGAGCTGCAGTAAGCTCCTCGTCTGTATTGTTGTGATCTTTTGTAGTACTATAAATAAAGGTGTCGCCAGCATCAATTTCCACAATGTCGTGAATCAACACCATTTTCAAGACCTTCAAGAGGTCTATTGATTTGTTTGAATGTTCTGCCAATACAATTGCCATCATTGCTAAGTGCCAACTATGCTCAGCATCGTTTTCTCGTCTGTCGCTATTAAATAATTTAGTTCTGCGTTGAATATACTTAATTTTGTCAATCTCTTTAATAAAAGCTATCTGCTTTTCTAAATTGTTGGTCTGCATTGATGTATTGTTTTTTTCTAATCTGTTTTGTCCCTATTTTCTCAAATAGAGTAGTAAATTTAAAAAACACTAATAAGATACGTAGCGTTTCTATATCAAAGGTAAAAAA
>CAYTJC010000163.1:0-640 GCA_964437875.1 uncultured Dysgonomonadaceae bacterium | reverse complement strand
TGTTAATGTGATGTGCGATAAATCTGTGTTGAAGAATCATATTTCATACAAAGATAGTAAACGTGCATTAAAAAAAAACCTCACTTCTGAACTAGATTTTAGAACTGATATAAAAACTTCTCATATATATACTTATCTAAGTTTAATATCACCGCCATCGGCCATCAGCGTCTGACCAGTTATATATCTACTATCTTCGCTCAACAAAAATACAACTACTGGAGCTATATCTTTCTTGGGATCACCAAAACGCTTCATGGGAATCTTATCTACCACTCGCTTGTATTCATCGGGACTAGTTATCTTCCACTCTGCTAGGCCTTCGGTTAATGCCAATGGAGATACAACGTTCACTTGAATTTCATCTTGCGCCCATTCACTTGCTGCCGCACGGCTCAATCCACGAATAGCCTCTTTAGCAGCACCGTAGCTTGCCTGACCTATGTTTCCTCTCATTGCAGCCCCCGATCCAAAGTTAACAATAGCTCCTTTAGTTTTCTTCAACTCTGGGTAAGCAGCTTTCATAAAGTAAAGAGTTGAATAAAAACCCCCGTCCATTGATAAGGACCAGTCGGCATCGGTGTGTTCTAATATTGTTTTCTCTACAGATGGGTGTCCATTGTTAACTAGCCCTGTAAGT
>CAYTJC010000162.1:0-4767 GCA_964437875.1 uncultured Dysgonomonadaceae bacterium | reverse complement strand
ACTCGAAGCAGCTGTTGCAGATATCAACAAGTCTGAAATAGATGCCTTGGTAACACTGCCCATCAACAAAGACAGCATTCAGGGAAAAGATTTCAAATTCAGCGGTCATACCGAGTATTTGGAAGACAGAAGTGGCAACAATCAAAAAGCTCTGATGATACTTGTGAGCGAGGAGTTGAGAGTAGCATTAGTTACAACACACCTTCCCATTGCAGAAGTGGCAGGAGCTATCACCACAGAGTTAGTTGTTGAAAAAATTAAGACCTTAAACCATAGCCTAAAGCGCGACTTCCTCATTGACAATCCTCGTATTGCAGTGTTGAGCCTCAACCCTCATGCTGGTGAAAATGGATTGCTGGGCAAAGAGGAACAAGATGTAATAGAGCCAGCCATTCAAAAATGTCTTGAAAGAGATATTCTATGTTCGGGCCCTTATGCGGCTGATGGTTTTTTTGGGAGCCAAAACTTCAAAAGATTCGATGCAATTTTGGCCATGTATCACGACCAAGGCTTGGTCCCTTTCAAAACCATTGCCATGGAGTCGGGTGTCAACTTCACTGCAGGTTTACCAATAGTGAGAACATCGCCAGCACATGGCACTGCTTATGAAATAGCAGGGAAGAATGAAGCTTCGGACGAATCGTTCCGTCAGGCTCTCTACATGGCTGTGGATGTACACAGAAATCGTGTTTTTTATGACGAAGGTCGCAAAGATCCTTTGCGTAAATCATTTTTCGAAAGAGGTAAAGATGATGAGAAGTTGGATTTGACGAAAGATTAAACCATCTTTTAGTACATATGAAAAATGCCGTTTCATTCCTTTTACAAAGGTGAAACGGCATTTTTATTGTTTTGTGCAGAGCTAAAGGTCCTCAATCTCCCGCAAGCCCTGTTTTCTGACCAGTGCTGTTGAGGGCACACAAGTCAGAAGACTTACACCAACAGAGGGATTTCACTCCCAGTACATCCTTGGCTATATTAATTATTCTCTGGTCTCAATTTTCTAACCACTGCACCTGTTCTCCACATTTCGCTTTCGCGCAACTCTTTCAATTCTTTCTCTAAACCTTCGCGGTAATCAGGTTTTGAGTTGGTGTCAATAGAACGCTGTGCTTCGTTGCCTGATGCAACTTCTTTGTATAGTTTCTCGAAAACTGGTTTTGTAGCATCGTGGAAAGGACCCATCCAATCTAATGCACCACGCTGAGCAGTTGTAGAGCAGTTGGCATACATCCAATCCATTCCATTCTCTGCAAATAGAGGCATCAACGATTGTGTCAACTCCTCCACAGTCTCATTAAAAGCCTCCGAGGGAGTATGACCATTTTCGCGCAACACTTCGTATTGTGCAAGCATCAAGCCTTGAATTGCACCCATCAATGTGCCACGCTCACCAGTTAGGTCAGAAAAAACTTCACGTTTAAAAGTTGTTTCAAACAAATAGCCCGAACCAACACCAATACCCAGTGAAACGGCACGCTCATAAGCCTTGCCAGTTGCATCTTGGAAGATGGCGTAGCTTGAGTTCAAACCTCTGTCCTCCAAAAACATGCTGCGCAAGCTTGTTCCCGATCCTTTGGGTGCAACTAAGATTACATCTACATCGGCAGGAGGAATAATACCTGTTCGCTCTTTATAAGTGATACCAAAGCCATGTGAGAAATAGAGTGCTTTACCCGCAGTTAAATGCTTTTTCACGGTTGGCCATACTTCAATTTGAGCAGCGTCAGAGAGCAAATATTGAATTACTGTACCACGTTCACAAGCCTCTTCAATTTCAAAAAGTGTTTCACCCGGAACCCATCCATCGTCAATGGCTTTTTGCCATGTTTTGCTCTCTTTGCGTTGTCCAACAATTACATTGAACCCATTGTCACGCAAATTAAGCGACTGACCTGGACCTTGTACACCGTAACCAATTACTGCAATGGTTTCGTCTTTCATTGTTTCTTGTGCTTTCGCCAAAGGAAATTCGTCGCGGGTAACTACATTTTCTTCTACACCGCCAAAATTCATTGTTGCCATATTACTTGTATATTTATTATTTAAATTAATTGTTACTTAAATATTATCGATTATTACTCGATTATTGTTTCTATATTTTCTGCATCCTGCTGTGCACGGCGTGCCAGCAAATCGCTCAGTCGTTCTACTTTAGATTTAGTAATTGCCACCCTACCCGAACGGATGAATTGCAATACTCCAATACTCTGGCTCAACTCGTCGAAGAGTGCCTGAGTCTCATCATAGTGTCCTGTTTTCTGAAGAACGGTAGAGTGATCGCTCATATCCAAAATACGTGCATGGTGTTTGCGTATAAGCTCTTCCACATTGGTGGTTGCAACAAGTTTAGATGTTTCTATCTTGTACAATGCAATCTCTTGATGTACCAGTTCGTCGTCTATATTATAGTATGCCTTAAGCACATCCACACGCTTATCTATCTGTTTTACGAGCTTTTGCATTGCCTCTTCGTTGAGAGCAAAAGTAGTAATCGTGAATTTATGAATGCCACTAATGGCCGATGGCGAAACAGACAATGTTTCGATATTCATCTGTCTGCGTGTGAGAATAGCTGTAATTTGATTGAGCACCCCAACTACGTTTTCAGAGAACACAGTGATGGTATATAATGTTTTGTCTTGCATAATGTATGCTGTTTAATATTTATATTTTTGTATTGAGAATATCTTACAAAGAGTGTCCGTTTCCTAAAACAATATCACTTACAGAACCTCCTGCTGGTACCATTGGAAAAACCATTCCGTTGGCCTCCACTTCTACTTCCAACAAGTATGATCCATCGTGCTCAAGCATCTCTGCAATGGCCTCATTCAAGTTTTCTCTTTTCACCACTTTCCTTCCTTTGATACCATAAGCATCTGCAATTTTGATAAAGTCGGGGTTGTGCATCTTGGTTTCAGAGTATCGTTCTTCAAAAAACATCTCTTGCCATTGGCGTACCATTCCAAGGAAGTTATTGTTGAGCAGGATAATCTTTACGGGGATATTGTACTCCATAATGGTTCCAAACTCTTGTATAGTCATCTGCAAACCACCATCACCTACAAATATACAAACCTCTCTATCGGGTGCTCCATATTTTGCACCAATGCCGGCTGGCAAACCAAAGCCCATTGTTCCCAAACCTCCCGATGTAACCACACTACGCGTCTCTGTAAACTTGAAATAGCGTGTTGCCATCATTTGGTTTTGACCCACATCAGTTACACAGATTGCTTTGTTTTGGGTAGCTTCGCTTACTCTGTTCACAACTTCACCCATTTTAATAGGACCTGTTTCTGAGAAGAGCTCCTTATTGATAATGCAATCTTGTTCTTTCTTATCGCAAGCTCTAAATTCGGCCAACCATTCTGGGTGTGAGTTTTCTTTTAGCAACTTCGTCATCATGGGCAATGTCTGTTTGGCGTCGCCCAACACTTTCACAGTAGCCTTCACATTCTTATCAATCTCTGCCCTGTCGATATCAAAATGAATAACTTTGGCCTGCTTTGCATACCTGCTCAAATCGCCCGTCACACGGTCGTCAAAACGCATACCTATTGCAATGAGCACATCGCACTCATTTGTTTTTATATTAGGCCCGATGTTACCATGCATGCCAAGCATGCCACAATTGAGTGGATGATCGGTTGGTACAGCAGATAGTCCAAGTATAGTCCAAGCGAAAGGAATTTGAGCCTTTTCTAAAAATTCTACCACCTCTTTCTCTGCATTTCCAAGTATTACACCCTGCCCTATCAGTGCAAAAGGTTTCTTTGCTTGATTAATTATTTCAGCACCCTCAGCAATTTTCTCTTTACAAGGAATAGGTATGGGTCGATAACTACGAAGTGCAGTAGTTTTCTCATAACTATATTCACATGTTGCTATTTGTGCATCTTTTGCTATATCTAAAATTACTGGACCAGGGCGACCACTTGAGGCTATATGAAAAGCACGCGACACAGCCCACGCAATATCCTCGGCACGGCGAATCTGATAGGCCCATTTGGTAACAGGTAGCGACACACCAATAACATCGGCTTCTTGAAAAGCATCTGTGCCCAAGAGGCTTGATACCACTTGGCCCGAAATAACAACCATTGGTGTGCTATCCATCATGGCATCTGTAATACCAGTAATGGCATTGGTTGCTCCAGGGCCAGAAGTTACCAAGGCTACGCCTACTTTTTTAGATACGCGTGCATATCCCTGTGCAGCATGTACTGCTCCTTGTTCATGACGAACAAGTATGTGGTTCATCTTATCTTTCTTATCATATAGTGCATCAAAAACTGGCATGATGGCACCTCCCGGATAACCAAATAAGGTGTCCACTCCTTCATGCATCAAAGACTGTATCAGCGCTTCACTGCCAGTCATTACTGTTGTTTTTGTTTTTGCAATTGTTTCTGTTGTTACTTTATCCATATCAATAAAATATTTTGTGGTAACTACCTTTCAATTTTTACCTCGAATTCATTCTTAATTTCTTAATCTTCTATTATTCTTACTGCTCCCAAATCTGCCGAACTTACAAAACGTGCATACACTTTAAGTGCAGACGATATTTCTCTGTCACGAACGGGTTTAAAAGCTTTTTTTCCTTTCTTGTTTTCTGTTTCCCTTCGCTCTTCCAACTCCTTGTCAGATATTCTGAGGTTGATGGTGCGGTTGGGAATATCTATATCTATTATGTCATTGTCTCTCACCAACCCAATGGCACCGCCTGCTGCGGCCTCAGGCGATATATGCCCAATGGAA
>CAYTJC010000161.1:0-4791 GCA_964437875.1 uncultured Dysgonomonadaceae bacterium | reverse complement strand
ATTATCCTTGATTGATATTTTCATTTACTATCATCTTTGTAACCTCTATTTTGCGTTGCGTTACTTTTAAAATTTTAAATGTGAAGTTATCTATTTCAATAGTTTCATACATTTTTGGGAAACGCTGTATCTGATGCAAAATATATCCTGCAATAGTTGTATAGTCGTCTTCTTGAGGTAAAGTGAAATCAAACAGCTCGTTGAGCTGATCAATCTCCATTCTTCCTGAAATAATATACTCGTTATCGCCTACCTTTTTGGCTATATTTGTATTGACATCATACTCGTCTTCAATTTCACCAAATATCTCTTCCACCAAGTCTTCCATCGTTATAATACCCGATGTGCCTCCAAACTCGTCCACCACAACAGCTATCGTTTTTCGTTGCTGAAGCAACTCTGTCATAAGATTTCTTGCAAGCATACTATCTGGGTGAAAAGAAATGGACGCAATATGGGCTGTCCAATCAGATGGATTGTTGAACATTTCCCAAATATGAATGTATCCAATAATATTGTCGATATCGTCTTCGTAAACAAGAATCTTGGAATAGCCTGTTTCTATAAACTTGTCTTTCAACTCATCTATTTCAGCATCAATATTCATTGCAATAATATCAGTGCGAGGAACCATACAGTCGCGTATCCTCACCGAGGAGAAATCTAATGCATTCCTGAAAATCTTTACCTCAGAGTCTATACCTCCTTCTGTGTGCACTTCTTCAATACCCTGTTTCACATAAGTGTCCAGCTCTACCCTGCCTAACGCTTTTTCCTCAGAGGGATGAAACTTAATACCCACCAAACGAAGAATACTGCTACCCATAACTGTAAAAGCTTTTATAACAGGATAGAGCAACACATAGAAAGCAAATGCTGGAAGCGAAAGCACCTTCACCCACATATTGGCATTGTTCTTAAATATAGCTCTTGGCAACAACTCACCTGTAACTAAAATGATAATTGTGGCCCCAACAAATTGCACAAAAAGTGCAAGCAATTGATTTTGGGTTATATTTTGAGAAACAAAATCTTGAGAGAGAGTTATAGAAAAATAAACAAAAATGATGAGCACTATAAGGTTGCCTATAGTGAGCGATGATATAAACTTACGTGGATGTGTGAAAAACACTTTCTGAATGTAATCGAGTGGATTTGTATTTTTCTTATCTAAAGCATAACGTAACTTATCGGATGAAACAAATGCTATCTCCATCCCAGAAAAGAAAAACGATAATATAAGAGATGTAATCCAAAAGACTATCCCAATAGAATCAATCATCTGTTACGTCGTTTGCTGGGTGAGGTTCATCAGTGCTAAGTGAGTCTGGCTCTAAAGCATCATCTGTTTGATCAGGCTCCTCTTTAAATGGTATCTTACCGTCGTGTGGACGAAATATGCTATACTCTGTCATCTCTTGATTAGATTCAAAGCCATACCCCTTCAGTTCAGTATCGCCACGCTTAATTTGAATGTATTTATCTGAGTAAACTCGCTGTTCTTGTTGGTCCCAAAAAAGCTCATCGCTCAAAAACATTTCGCCTTCCATGTTGCGAATATCAACATTGCC
This sequence comes from uncultured Dysgonomonadaceae bacterium, assembly GCA_964437875.1. Classification (GTDB taxonomy): domain Bacteria; phylum Bacteroidota; class Bacteroidia; order Bacteroidales; family Dysgonomonadaceae; genus UBA2632. The sequence goes on along the minus strand of CAYTJC010000161.1, from coordinate 3,220 downwards.
TTTTAATCTCCACAACCTCTTTTCGGTATAGTTCCATGCGGAATCGGCATAAATCTTTGCCTCAACTTGAAACAATGAGTCGAATCGCTCTAAGTAAAGTCCTTCAGGAAAATACCAGTAAGGTTCTTTTGCTTTATCAAAAACTTGCCAATTAGCGGCCACTAACTTATACCGCGTTATTCCTGAATCGGAAATGAGCGTGGTAACACTATCGGTTATCATAGATGGCATAACGTCTGGATCATACTGAATGTCTATCGTTTCTGCATCTTTACTGCCACATGCGGTATAAAAAAACAGCACAACAATCACTACCAAAGCGATTGTTATGCTATTTGATTTCATTTTAAATGAGTTTTTCAACTATTTTATTTCTATCTGTTTAGTATCTGTTAGAAAAATCTTCTTTTGTAAATCTTTACAAATAAAGATTTATTTTGTACGTATGGTAGTAGTTTCACCAATCCATCCAGGAACCTGTACAGTTTCTCCTTCTTTAAGACCCATCATAAATGCATCTTCTTTTTCCATATAGTAGCCAGTATATTGATTAACCAATTTATTGGCTTCTGAACTTACACTTGGATCAACGGCTTTTGCTTTTTGAAGTTTGTCAACAGCTGCACTAAACACTAAACCTCTTTTTTCAGGTTGAGAAAAAATGCCTTCTGCACTTGAAGCATACATTTTGGCAATCAATATATAAGCATCGCCATTGTTAGATTTAAACTTCAACGCATCGTAAGCTGCTTGTCTTGCTTGTGGATAGCGTCTTTGTGAGAACAAAATTTGTGATAATGTCATCATATAACCGCTAGACTTGTCTGCATCTGTTTCTAATTCGGCAGCTTGCTCATAATATACGAGTGCAGACTCATAATCTTTATTTTTAAGACTTCTATTCGCTAAACCAATTGCTGAGTTGGCAGATGGTTTTAGTTTGTGAAGACTTTCAGAAAGTTCAAAGTAGAAATCAGACTCAGTACATCCAATTTGAGACAACGACCCAACGGCCTTGTTCAAAAACTCTTCATTCTCCTTGTTATCTTCAAACTTGTCAGCATAAAATGTTTCAAGCGTTTCGCAGTCACCTGCACCGCTATTCACAAATGCTGTTTCAATTCCTTCTTTCACTGCTAACAAATAGTTTGCATTATCAGCATCATTAGCTGCTTGAGCGCTCTCTATAGCTTCATCCATATATCCTAACACACGAAAGTAGTCATTGATATACTGATCTTTTTTTGTTTTATCTTGCAAAAACACATAAAGAGAAGAAATCATGTAATGACCATAAGCATCAGCTGGATATAGTTCACTTTTCATGTCCTCAACAGCTTCTCCCAATAATTCATAAACAACTTTATGATCCACATCTTCGCCCATTAAATCTTTATAATCATAAGCTTTAAAACAAAGAATTGTGCCCTTTGCATCGTCGCTAGAAAAGTATTTCATACGTGTGTCATACATTTCCATTATTAAATCTAAGTACTCTTGCTTTTTAGCAGCATCGGTTTCGCTTGCATACAAAGCTTTGAAAATACGAGGTCCGTAGATATAAATGTTTTTACTAGATGCTGGACAGTTTTTATAAACAGCCTTCCATGTTTTCACTGCATCTTTGTAATTTTCTGCCTTAGCAGCTGTAGTCATAAGACTTAAATTTGTACGGCAGTTTATACTATCCTGTCCATGACCAAATGGGGCATTCACAGGATCGTAGTCTGCTTTTTGAGCGTTCACTCCAACTATTGCAGTTGTCGCAAAAATAATTGCTAAAATAAACTTTTTCATTGCTATTGCTTTTTAAGTGTTTTCTAATCTGGTTACTTAGTAAGACGTAATGTTAAAACAAAAGTTTAATATGTAGTGCACATATTAATCAAACTGACGCTTAAAGAACCAAAACTCATTAATATTTATATTTACCGAAATTTTGAACATCTGTTCCTTAATCATATATTTTTGTTCTGGGTCCATAATTGAATAGCCTAGCCCAAGATTCACCATTGAAACTCTTCCGCTTAGCACGTCGCGAAATGGAAGTCCGAAACCAACATTCACACCATACTCTTTATATCCCGCTTCGCCCAGGCTTTCACTGGTAACAGGATTATAAACTTTAGTATTGGTATAGGAGTTTGAATAAGTTAACCCTCCACGCAAACGTACACGCTTGAAGAAATTACGATTAACAGGGTCGGCTACATATTCTGCTCCCAAGCCAACGCTGTATTTATCATTAAATCGACTTGTCTGCGTCATGTTATCCAAAGCATCTGGATATGCCAAATCGCTCCATTTCTGAAATGATCCGTCAATACCAACCAACCAGTTGATCGAACTGTATGAAAGACCAACACCAAAAGTTGCAGGCAAATCAAAAGATTGATCATACAACGTGTCAGATTCCAAGGGTGTGTTGTTTACTGCTGGATACAACCAGTCTGAAGTATATAGCGTTGTTTTATTTTTCACACTTGGCGTATATACAGCGCCCAGCGTAATTGATTCATCAATATTGAGGGGATATGTAAACTGTGCCCCGATATCAAACATCACGTTTTTTATTGAAAATGAGCTATTGAGCATTCGGTTTAATGCTTCTCCATCCCCTAAGATAGGAATATCTCTTGTATGTTCAATATTTCCGAACAAATAAGATACATTGGCACCCACAGAAAAATACTGTATAGGTTCATAAGCAACTCCCCCATATATTCTGCTAAGACCGCCCGAACCTTGAAACACTTCTCTATAACTTATATCTTCTGATAGTATATCGCGTCCAAAATCATATCCTACTTTAGAATAGGGTAAAAGACCAATGCTTACACCAAAATCCTTTAGCACGGGAAATTGAAAAGCTATATAATCAAAATTACCATTTTTGAAAGATTGATTGTTTACACCATCCGACAATTTAGAATACTGTCCAGACACACCCATCTCCATGGTAAAGTTTAAAGTATCGGCCGCTGAATAGGATGCTGGATTGCCAGGGTTCACACTCTGACCTCTCCTAACTCCATAGCTAATACCGCCCATAGACTCTGTTGCTCCTAAAGATGGATTAGATAGTAATCCGTAGCCGTATCTCCCATATGGAGAGTCAACGCCTACATTCTGGGCTTCAGTTGTGCCAAATAATGTGACAAATACGATGAGCGATAATAAGAAACGTTTCTGTTTGTTCATTCTGTTGTTTCTGTGAAAA
>CAYTJC010000160.1:0-4833 GCA_964437875.1 uncultured Dysgonomonadaceae bacterium | reverse complement strand
TTTCGTTAATACTTACCGTTATCTTCAAATACAAAAATAGATATTTTTTTGATATAGCATCTACTTTTTGAAGTAAAAAAAATTAAAAATCGAATAATTCAGCCCTAACAACTTTTCCTGATTGTCTTTTCTTGCAAATTAAAAATCAAAAGTACAATGATAACCACCTTTACATCTTGATTTTATAAATATCTTGTAAGTTACGCCCATATCCGTCGTAGTCTAAACCATAACCCACTATAAAATCATTGGGTATCTCAAGTGCTACATAGTCTGGCACAATATCTTTCACCAGTGCTTTAGGTTTAAATAGTAAAGTTGCCACTTTAATTTCTTTTGGTGCAAGCATTTTAAACTGATTTATCAATGCCTCGATAGTGTTTCCAGTATCAACAATATCTTCTAATATAACAATAGTTCGACCTGTTATGTTCTCTTTAAGCCCCAGCACTTCTTTTATTTCGTTTGTACTATTCAAACCTTTATAAGAGGCTATCCGCACAAAAGTTATTTCAGAAGGAATGGTTACATACTTCATTAAATCGCCAGCAAACATAAACGAACCATTTAAGATCGCAATAAAGATAGGGTCCTTATCTTTCAAATCGTCATTAATATCTATAGCAAGACGCTTAATACTCTCTTGTATAGAGTCTGCATCGATAAATAATTCGAAATCCTTGTCTAATATTCTAACTTCTTTCATAAAGATATTTCGATGTTTTATATTTATCAAACAAAAGTACTATTTTTTAATCTATGTAGGACTATAGAATCAATCAATCTTTTCACTTGTCCAAAAAGTTTTGGAGTGAGGTGTTCGTAATAAATCTTTTCTTACTTTCTGACGAAGGCACCTTACACTCTCTCATTTTTACATAGCGTCTAAAATAGGCAAAAATAGAATAACCAACATCTCTAATAAGTTTAGGAAACAGCTTCAATACTTTAAGCTGAAAAGAAGAAGGTCTTATTGCTTGTAGAATAAATATAACTGCATCAGATTTATCGAAGAAGCCTGCCCTCTCTTCCCAAACAACTATAGTCTCTTTTGGAAACTTATAATTGAAATGTGAAGAAAACTCAGAAGCAAAATCTGAGTCCAATGCTACAAAGTAGAATACCTGTTCGTTATCATTGTCCAAAATCCAATTGACCCAATAGTTGCAAACGGCACAAAGATCATCATAGAAGACAACTGTTTTCATATCTTTAGAATTCTCTCTTCTTGAAGATAAAATGTTCACACACAATCACTGCAATTACACCCATTACAAAACCATTGGTGAGGATGGGACGCACTATCAGTGGAATAGATGTTACAACTGCACTGGGCAAGAAGGATATTAACACGGCCAACATAATAGGGAAAGCTATAACAGTTGCATTTTCGAAATCGAGAACCGCTTTTTGTTTATGCATTAACTGAAAACCAGAAGCCAATTGCGACACCATCAAATAAAACATGATAGCTCCGATAACTAATGATGGAGTCTGATTTAATATACTTACCACCTCGGGGAAGAGTGATATGGCTATAAGCCCTAACCCAGCAGGAATAAGGACAAAACGTGAAGCACATTTGGTAGCTGATATAATACCAGGGCTAAATGAAAAATCGACCAAACCAATCACACCACTGAATCCAGCAAATACATTTGAAATACCTGTAACGGCTACCCCCCTTTGCATTCGTTTATCAATATCCGCAACTCCCAAAATACTACCCATAGATTGTATAGAGCCAAGTTCGTTAATAAGCAAAGCCAAGTAACAAAACATAAAAGCTATGATTACTCCAAAATCAAATTGAAGAGGAAAAATAAAAAAAGAAGTACTGTCAGAAGATAGTATCCCAGACAATGTAGCAGCTTCAAAATCATTCATGGTTTTACCAAAATAAAGATAAACAAGCGTGCCAACAATTAGTCCAAGCAATACAACTATAGATTTCCAGACACCAACAAACCACTTGTTCATCACAAGCATAAGCAAAACAAATACAATGCTAAACCAGAAATGAAAATTTTCGTAACCTTCAGAATTTTCAAACAAAAGATTCAATATAACTGGGGATAGTGTAAAACCTATAAGCAACAATATAACAACAATGATGCGAGGTGTAAATAAAAAATTGATCTTTGCCAACAAACCACTTACAGATAAAAGAAGCAAAAGCAATCCACCTATAGCAACTGAGGTATAAATGACCGAATACGAAAAACTAAGTGAAGAGACAATGCCTATAAGAAGCACCGATGCAGGACCTATAATGAGTGGTAACTTGTGACCCCACATAATTTGAGTAATCAAGAAAATCCCAACCAATACAAACAACTTTTGCATATAAAATATTTGTGAAGACACATCGCTAAAGTGAATTTCACTAAGCACACGTCCTAAAATCAAAATTGTGGGCACAGATATAGCTAACCATTGCAAACCATATAGTGCAAATGGAAAAGGGGCTGGCTTATCGTTTAGTTTGTAGTTGATAGCTTTGTTGTTTTTAAAAGTTACTCTACTATATTTTCACACCTTAGTATATAATGACTAAAAAATTGATTTGAAAAGGTGTAACAACAAATATAACAATAAATTTAGACAACAGATAGTAAAACGGCCACAAATAAACAGCATTATTAAGCATGCCTAATTCGGAAGAGTCATGAGTTAACTATACACCTCAAAAAAATATAGACATAGAAAATATAAAGAAACTACTTATCAAGATAAAACTCATTAGTAAGAGCAATAAACTCACGTGTATATTGGTGCCGATCAAGCTCTATGGTGAGATCAGCTTCAATACACTCCGTTTTAGTTGACCCAAACTCTACCAACAAGCGTTTTGCAGGTTTGTGTGGCAAAGGAAACACATTGGTTATTCTATTTGCGAAAAGAGAAACTGTTGCAGCATGCTCCAGTATTGGCTGTTTATATTCGTAGGGTAGAATTAAGGCTATGCGTCCATCTTCTGATAAGAGGTGGGCTCCTAAGGAAATGACTTCATAAAAAGAGAGAGAGTCAGTGTGACGTGCATGATTGCGAGACGTACAGGGAGACTTCAATGAGTTTTGAAAAAAAGGAGGGTTAGAGACAATTAAATTATAATGCATATTCTGCGCAACTGCAAATTCTTGGAACAACATCTCCTCCACATCTATTTGATGAGAAAAAGGCGAACATGCAATATTTTGCTGAGACTGTGATATACAAGAAGTATCTATGTCGATAGCCTTTACCATAGCGTTAGCATTGCGCTGTGCCAACATCATAGCTACAAGCCCCGTACCAGTACCTATATCCAAGATATACTTATTTTCACCAACACCTGCCCATGCCCCTAACAATACCCCATCTGTACCCACTTTCATGGCACAATTTTCTTGAAAAACTGTAAACTGTTTGAATCGAAAGAAGCTATTTGCCATAAAAAATGCATATATAAATAGTTTGGCACGGAATTTGGATAATCTACATCGGATAGATGTCAGCAAAATAAACAAAGCACCTAAATAGATATCTAAAACAAACATAGTGAATATTCCGTTAACAGAGTAACCTCTTGTACTTAAACAGTAATAATAGGGTGAAACATAATTATACAATCGAACAAAAACATGCCTCAAACAAAACTACATAAGCTAATTCTAGAAGAAAACGATCCGAACGTAATATCATTTATTGCGGGAGATTTTATGGAGGGCAGCCTTGAAATTGACTCAGAGCTACTCCTTGATGAATTGCCAATTTTACCACTGAGAAACACTGTTGTTTTTCCTGGTTCTAGTTTACCAATATCAGTAGGGAGAGAAAAATCAATTAAATTGGTGAAGTCTCTTGGCAAAAAAATCAAATACATTGGCATGGTATGCCAAAAAGACACTAACGATGAAGATCCACAGGCCGAAGAACTCTACAAAGTGGGGGTCATTGCCGAAGTATTGCGGGTTATTGAACTCTCCGAAAACAATTTCAGCCTTATAGTACAAGCCAAAAAAAGATTTGAATGGACAGAGATGACCCAAACAGAACCTTTCTTCAAGGCAAAATATGAAATTAAGGAAAGCGTTGCACCAGTCGACAAAGACAAAGAGTACGATGCTATACTAGGATCGATACGAGAAAGCATGATTCAAATGCTAAACATGCTAGGTGAACCGCCAAAAGAACTCATCAACACGCTAAACAGCGACGCATTTTCTGCAATGTTAGTGAGTTATAGTGCTACAAACCTACCCATAAACAGCAAAGAAAAACAAGAGTTGCTGATAATTGACGAAGAGAAGCAAAGAGCTATTGAGTTGTTGAAAATAATGAGCCGAGAAGCGCAAGTACTTGAGTTGAAAATGAACATTCAGATGAAAACGCGCGAAGACCTCAACCAACAACAAAAAGAATATTATCTTCAGCAGCAAATAAGAACTATTCAAGAGGAACTAGGCGGAGGCAACTCACAGCAAATAGAGATTGATGAGTTTAAACAAAAAGCCAAAGACAAAAAATGGAGCAATGAGGTAGCTAAAACATTCGAAAAAGAGATAAGCAAGCTTGAACGATTGAATCCTCAGTCACCAGACTACTCTGTGCAGTATGGATATCTTGAAACAATACTCGAATTGCCTTGGAACGAATATACAGAAGATAACTTCAATTTAAAGAATGCTCAAAAAGTGTTGGACCGCGATCACTTTGGAATGGAAAAAGTGAAAGAACGTATCATAGAGCATTTGGCAGTGCTAAAACTAAAGGGAGACTTAAAAGCACCCATCATCTGCCTGCACGGTCCCCCAGGAGTAGGAAAAACATCTTTGGGTAAATCTATTGCCG
>CAYTJC010000159.1:0-4847 GCA_964437875.1 uncultured Dysgonomonadaceae bacterium | reverse complement strand
CAACTGAACTGAAAGCTTGGAACAAACCAGGACTTGAAGTCAATGTTGATGCAACATTTACAGTTACTAATGAGCTAAAACTAATGTTGGGATACTACTTTGCAAATGAAAGATGGTATCTTGCCGCAGGTGAAAGTCAGACAAAAAATGATATTAACGACCTGAGCGCAGGCGCTATTTACAATATCAACAAGATGTTTTCTGTCAACTTAAATGCGCGTAACCTACTCAACCAGTCATATGATATATGGTACGGGCATCCTGCTCAAGGTATAAATGTGATGGGGGGAATAACACTGAAGTTTTAAGAAAGAAACAGACCTCACTCACTATAAAGCAACTACAAAAGCGGAGAGAAATCTTCGCTTTTGTTATCTTTGTTATCACGTATTTACAAGATTGCGGATGTGTATAAACATACTGTATGCTTAAATGTTATGCACATAAGAATAGAAAGTTAAATAATGAATAAAGAGAATAGTAAATTAACACCTGCGGATGAGAAGAAAGCACAATTGTTTAGTGTGCTTGCGCCCTACAAATGGGCTGTAGCATTACTAGTGATTTTAGCAATGGCAGCCAGCAGCATCAATTTAATTATTCCACAACTTATTGCATCTGCAATTGATGCATTTTCTGCCAACACATTTGATGCGGGCAAAGTAGCAATTCGTTTCTTGATGGCTGCAAGTGGTATCTTCATTTTAACCTTGCTACAAGGAGTTGTTCAAACTTTCACGGCCGAAAAAGTAGCGCGTGACCTGCGAGAGAAAATTGTGGATAAATTATCGATTCAAAGCTTTTCTTTCATACAAGAATCCAACCCATCAAAGCTCCTCACAAATCTGACCTCCGATATGAGCTCCATAAAAAGTTTTGTTTCGCAAGCCTTTGTAGCTATCATATCGTCTTTGTTTATTATTATTGGGGTAACAGTTTTGATGATAATGATAAACTGGAAGTTGGCACTAGCAGTGTTTGGCATTGTACCTATTATTGCTGTAGCATTTTTCATAGTTTTCAGAAAGGCAAGAGTGATCTTTAAGAAAAGTCGAGAAGTGATTGATGCATTAAATAAGATTATCAACGAAAGCATTCTGGGCGCAGCACTCATAAGAGTGCTCAATTCACATCAGCCCGAAAACCAAAAGTTTCTTGAAAAGAACCTGCATTCACGCAATCTGGGTTTATCTATTGTACGCCTTTTTTCGGTACTTATTCCCAGCATTATGTTTGTTTCTAATCTTGCAGTTGTTTTGATTCTTGCTCTGGGTGGACATTATGTAGTAATGGGCACACTCACCATTGGTAACTTTGCAGCGTTCAATAGCTATGTTGTCATGCTCATCTTCCCAGTAATGATGATTGGGTTTATGAGCAATATCATTGCATCGGCTACTGCATCAAACGACAGAATACAAGAAATTCTATCCACACCGCCTCCCCGAGAAACAGGCACTATCGAAAGTGAAATAAAGGGCAATGTTCTCTTGAGAAATGTTTCACTTACTTATGATGATAAACCAATACTCAAAGAAGTTTCATTCTCGGTAAAAGCAGGCAGCAAAACCGCTATTATCGGACCAACAGCATCAGGCAAAAGTCAATTGCTCTACTTACTTACAAACCTAATTCCACCAGACTCTGGAACAGTGGAGCTAGATGGAGTGTCAATTGACAAATATACTAGCGAAATATTATACAAAAACGTTGGGCTGGTATTTCAAGACAGTGTGATTTTCAATTTGAGCCTTAGAGAAAACATAGGGTTTAGCAATTCAGTTACAGAAGAAGCATTGCAAAAAGCAATTGAAACTGCCGAGCTGGATCAATATATACAAACACTCCCCGATGGGTTAGAAACAATAGTCTCAGAAAGAGGAAGCAGTTTATCGGGCGGGCAAAAGCAACGAATAATGTTGGCAAGAGCACTCACCTTGAATCCTCAAATACTCCTGTTGGACGATTTCACAGCAAGGGTGGATCAGAAAACAGAAGACAAGATTCTCTCAAATATTGAGAACAACTACCCCCACCTGACCCTCCTATCCATTACCCAAAAGGTTGAACCTATCAAAGACTTCGATCAGATATTGCTGCTTATGAATGGAGAGATAATAGCTTCTGGAAAGCACAAAGATTTGATGAAGCAGTCTCCCGAATATATTCAGATATATAAATCACAACAAAGCACCGATCAATATGAGTTATAATCTGAACAGACCAGCAAAAAAGATAAAGGGACGTCGACGCGTTTTGGCTTCGCTGCGCAAGCTCACTAGCATTATCAGCACTGAGCGTCGCAAACTCACCATTGCATTTATAGCTATTGCTCTAAATGTGGGACTCAGTCTTTTAGGTCCCTACCTGTTGGGCTACACCATAGATACATATATGCAAGCCAAGAATTACCAAGGGGTGCTTTTTTTCGCAGGCATATTGTTAGTGATATACATAGCAGCCTACATGCTCAACTATGCACAAATACGCATGATGGGAAGTATTGGACAACGATTGCTTTTCCGACTGCGCAACTCAGTGTTTGAGAAGCTGCAAGAGTTGCCACTCGATTTTTTCAATCAAAACAAAGCTGGCGATCTCATATCTCGTATCAATAATGATACGGATAAGTTGAATCAGTTTTTCTCTCAATCGCTCATGCAGTTTATCAGCAGCTTGATTATGATGATTGGTGCAGGAATATTTCTTTTAGCCATAAATCTACCGCTAGGTTTGGCAACCCTCTCTCCTACTCTCATTTTATTGATATTCACCACAAGCATATCGCCTTGGATAAGACGAAAAAATGAAGCGACGTTAAAAAGCATTGGCAATTTATCTGCAGAAATACAAGAGGGGCTTGCTAACTTCAAAGTAATAGTTGCTTTTGATAGGCGCGACTACTTTCGCAAACGTCTTGCAAAAGCAAACAAAGAGAACTACAAGAAGTCTATACTGGCCGGAGTTGCCAACAATCTGTTGAGCCCTGTCTATACCTTTGCTTCAAATATAGGACAACTCATAGTGCTCTCATTGGGTATATGGCTCATTATGCAAGGGCGTTTTTCAATTGGTTTATTGATAAGCTTCATTGCCTATGTTTCAAACTTCTACCATCCACTGCGGCAAATGGCTAATCTGTGGGCCAGCTTTCAACTCACACTTGCTGCTTGGGATAGAATATCACATTTACTTTCGCTCAAAAGCAACTTGCCAATTGTTGAAAGTATAGATGCACCCATTAGTAGTTCATTCATACATTTCGATAATGTATCCTTTGCTTATCCAAGTGGAAAGGAGGTGCTGAAATATATCAATTTCGAACTACAAAGAGGTAAGACTTATGCATTTGTAGGACCTACAGGTGGAGGCAAAACAACTACTGCATCATTAATCAGCCGGTTGTATGATGCAACAAAAGGCTCCATTTTTTTAGATGGAAAAGATATAAGATCATATACCCCTTGCGAAAGATCTTCTAAGATTGGGTTCATACTTCAAGACCCAATACTCTTCACAGGAACAGTTCGCGATAATATACTCTATGGAAACAGTGAGTGTGGTGCACTCACAAACAACCAACTAGAAGAAGCCCTATCCGATGCACGTATCTATGACTTGCTCAATGGATTTGAGGAAGGTCTTGAAACTCCTGTGGAGATGACTGGTGATAGTATAAGTTTGGGGCAAAAGCAGATCATAGCTTTCATGAGAGCAATTCTAAGAAAGCCAGAACTTCTGATTCTTGATGAAGCTACTGCAAATATTGACACAGTAACAGAGAAACAGTTGGAAATAATTCTAAACAATTTGCCTACATCCACAACAAAAGTTATTATTGCTCATCGTCTCAACACCATTGAGAATGCAGATGAGATATTCTTTGTGAATTCTCAAAAGATCATTCCTGCAGGGTCATTTGATGAGGCTCTTAGTTTACTAATGCAAGAAAAGAGCGAGAGTTAGAAAGTAGATTTATCCTTTAAAAAAGGCTGCAAGCAAAAGATATGCTAGCAGCCTTAATTATTTTAATAGTTACTTTATTGTAAAAAAGAATAGTCTATTCTACAATACCAGCAATCTCAGGGTCAACCATAATTCTACCGCAATATTCGCAAACAATTACTTTTTTACCCATTTTTATATCCATCTGTCTTTGTGGTGGAATTTTATTGAAACAACCCCCGCAAGCTCCACGTTGAATTGGGACAATACCTAAACCATTACGAGCATTCTTTCTAATACGTCTGAATGCAGTTACCAGGCGTGGTTCAATTGATGCTTCTACTTTCTTAGCCTTGTCTCTAATTTTTTCTTCTTTAGCTTTGGTTTCAGAAACAATATCATCTAGCTCCTTCTGCTTCAACTCTAAATCGAGTTTCTTTTCTTTTAATTGATTCTTAGCCTCTGTAATTCTTTGTGAAAGTTCTTTCAGCTTTTCACCAAATTCGCGAGAACGTTTTTCAGCCAATTCAATCTCCAAAGTTTCAAACTCAACTTCTTTGGTTAAGTGGTCAAACTCTTTGTTATTACGCACATTTTCCAGCTGAGTGTTGTACTTTTCGATCTTTGCATTACTGGTTTCAATTTTCATTTTTTGCTGCATGATATTTGAATCAATCTCCTTTGAGTCTAAATCAAATTTACTTACGCGTGTACTCAAACCAGCAATTTCATCGTCTAGGTCGGCAACCTCCAATGGTAATTCGCCACGAAGGGTTTTAATTCTGTCAATATCTGAAAGATACATTTGCAGTTTATACAACGTACGTAATCTTTCTTCAACCGAAACTTCTTTTTTAGAACTTTTTTTGGTAGCCATAATATATCTAAGTTTAATGTTTTAA
>CAYTJC010000158.1:1012-4869 GCA_964437875.1 uncultured Dysgonomonadaceae bacterium | reverse complement strand
GGGGTGAAGATAGCTGTTATTGGGATGACCAATCCAAATATTCCTAACTGGCTTGCACCACACTTGTGGGAAGACATAGAGTTTGAAGAGATAGTGGGTTCGATGGAGCACTGGGTGCAGTATGTGAGAGAGAAAGAAAAACCTCACTTTGTAATAGCTGCTATCCATGCCGGATTGGGTGACAAAGAGAGTGACAGTATGGAAAATCCTGCACGCTTTGTTGCGAAAAATGTAAAGGGGATAGATTTGATGTTGGCTGCCCACGACCATCAGATAACAGCTGAGAAAGTAAACAATGGCGAAAAAGAGATTTGGGTATTAGAAGGAGGTTCGCGTGCTGCAGCACTTTCAAAAGCAAGTGTTGAGCTAGTAGTAAAAGATGGCAAGGTGGTAGCTACCAATGTGAGTGGAGAGACCATAAGCATGAGCGATGTGACACCAGATGCTGAATACATGAAGTTTTTTAGAGACGATTTCTTGAAGGTGAAAGAGTTTACCAACCGTGAGGTGGGAACACTTAGCAACACAATATCTTCAAGCGATGCCTATTTTGGTCCATCAGCTTATATTGATATGATACATACACTGCAATTGAAAGCATCGGGAGCCGATATCTCTTTTGCTGCACCACTCTCTTTTAATGCTACCATCGAAAAAGGTGTGTTGAACTATCAAAACCTATTGGATATCTATCCATTCGAAAATCAATTGAATGTGATTGAGTTGACAGGACAAGAGATAAAAGATTACTTAGAGTTTTCTTATGCAAATTGGATAAATGAAAAACCTGTGCAAAATGGTCACCTACTCAACATAAAGAAGGATGAGAAGAGAAATAGATGGAGCTTCAATCATCCAAGTTTCAACTTCGATTCTGCTGCAGGTATTATATACGAAGTAGATATTACCAAAGCCGATGGTGAGAGAATAAACATTCTTTCGTTGGCTGATGGAGGTGCATTCAAGGCTGATGCAAAATATAAAGTGGCACTTACTTCATACCGTGCAAGTGGTGGAGGTTACTTATTGGAACAAGGTGCTGGTATAGCCAAAGAGGAGATACCTGCTAGGATAGTTGCACTACATGCAGATATTAGAGAGATACTATACGACCAAATTCAAGCCAATGGCACTTTAGAAGCAGAAAAGCTGAATCAATGGAAATTTGTACCAGAAGCAGTTGTGGCTAAATTGGCAGAGAAGGATTATCAGTTATTATTTAAGTAACGCTGTAAAAGGAAAATGATATAATAGATGAGAGGGGTGTATTGCAATGCACCCCTTTTCTATTGGGCGAGTTTATTTCTTTATATAATTATTTCAGTTTATACTTAGCACACTTTAAGAACGTTTGTTATTGATACAGAATAGCCAGTACACTATCTAATAGAACTTATAAAGTTTTGCTTACATACTCTTTTAGGAATATTAATCTATAAGTTGTAAATTTGTGTTTGTTAAAAGAAGAATATATACATATACAGAAGATATTGGAATGAGAAAAATTATTTGGATTGTAATTGTCTTTGCTTTGATTGTTGGCTTTAATTCGTGCACAAACAGTGCAAATAAAAAGTCTGATTCGAAGATGGAGTCGTCTGAGAGTGTGTCATCCGATGGAGAAGGGAAATCAACAGATCCGAAGCAGGTTGGGCATCTCGTGTTTGACATACTGAAAAGTATGGATGTTGAGAGTGAGAAAGGTGTGGAGAAATTTAGAGAAAACTTTTTGTCAATTGATGAGGTGCGAGAACTTGGTGAAAGCGACAAAGTAACTACTGACACGAAAATAAAAAATGACTTCCTCACATTGAAAGAGGAAGATTGGACAGGGCTTATTAATTCTCTTTATGCCAATCTTAAAGCAATGGGGATAGAAAACAAGATAGATTGGAAAAACATTGAGTATAACGATTTTGTTTTTAATCTGTCGGATGACAAAGGCGGTGGTAAGTATGCTGCTGGTATCCTAGCTGTCAATCATAATGAGCAGTCATATAAATTTATAGTTTATTCTATTTGGGATGGCCAGGAGTATTTGCTTTATCTATTTGAAAAGCTAGTTTAGCTTGCTACTGTTGCAAATTATTACTTGGGTGAGAAAAGAAATAGTGATACACTTAGTTTTGATGATAGTCAGAAATAAGTATTTCCTAAAAATACGTTTAGGAAGTATTCTTACAATCAACTAGAGGGGATACTTACACACAGTTTTGTAATCTATGAATTTGACAGGTGGCTTTTACTTTTATGCTCATTTTGTTATGAATATAAGTGTAAATGTTATACTTTAGCAAAGTTTTAAATATATAAAAATAAATATATTATGAGTGAGGTATTAAAACAGATTGGTCTAAGGCTACAGGGATTGCGAGAATCTTTGGATATGACACAAGAAACATTTGCTGCGTCTTGTGATATTCCTGTTGAAGATTATATTGATTATGAGAATGGCAAAAAGGACATGACTATCAGTGTGATGAGGGATATATCCGAACAGTTCGATATTGATACCTCTATTTTGTTGTTTGATGGAGAGCCCAAAATGAGCAACTATTTTCTGACTCGAAAAGGGAAAGGCTTATCGATAAACCGAGTGAAAACTTACAGTTATCAAACATTGGCTGGAGGTTTTAATAACAGAAAGGCCGAAGTGTTTGAAGTGACCATAGAACCTAGGGTGGCAGATATGCCTGTGCATAGAAGTAGCCATGGTGGGCAAGAATTTAACAGAGTTCTAGAGGGTAGCATGAAATTCTTCATAGATGACAAAGAGCTTATTTTGCACGAGGGTGATAGCATCTATTTTGATTCTTCACGCTCTCATGGTATGCAACCCATGGATGGAAAACCAGTGAAGTTTTTAGCCGTAATACTATAGTTGAATAGATATAAGTCGAAATATGATTAATAAATTTTTAAATCAAACTAGTTTTAGCTCTACTGAGGATTTTGCTGAAAACTACAAGGTGAATGTTCCAGAAAACTTCAATTTCGCATACGATGTTGTTGATGAATGGGCAAAGATAGCTCCCCACAAAAATGCTTTGTGCTGGGTAAATGATAAAGGCGAGCACATAAGGATTACTTACAAAGAACTGAAAGAGAAAAGCGATCAAGCTGCATCTTTCTTTCTCCAACAAGGAATTAAAAAATCTGACATGGTGATGCTTATTCTGAAAAGAAGGTGTCAGTTTTGGTATGCTATTATAGGTTTGCACAAAATAGGCGCAGTTGCCATTCCCGCTACTCATCTGCTCACAAAAAAAGATTATATATATAGGTGCAATGCTGCCAATATAAAAGCAGTTGTATCTGTTGATGATGATTTCGTGCTTTCACACATTGACGACTCACTCTCTGAGTCGCCTAGTGTGGAGATAAAAATATGCTGTGGCACTAGTGATAGACCAGGTTGGGTAAGTTTTGATGAGGGATTGAAAACTGCGCCTGAATTTAACCCTCCAGCTCATGTGAATAAGAATGACGATATAATGTTGCTCTATTTTACTTCGGGCACTACGGGAGAACCAAAAATGGTGATTCACAACTTTGTGTATCCGTTGGGCCACATTGTTACTGCCAAGTATTGGCACAACTTGCATGAGAATAGTTTACACCTAACTGTTGCCGATACTGGTTGGGGCAAAGCAGTGTGGGGAAAACTATACGGACAGATGATTGTGGGATCTGAGATTATGGTGTATGATCACGAGAAATTTGTGCCAGCGGAGATGCTACAACTGATAGAAAATTATAAGATTACCTCTTTTTGTGCTCCTCCAACTATCTATCGTTTTCTTATCAAAGAAGATTTGTCGAAGTATGATTTATCATCGCTCGAATATGTAACTACT